>JAFGNI010000767.1 GCA_016927095.1 Anaerolineae bacterium
ACGGGCGCACCCGACGGCACCTCCCCACGCCAAGTCACCGTGCCGCCGTTCTGGCTTGCCAGCCCCGAGGAGGCCCACAGGTTCCCGGCAAAGGCGAGGCCGGACGGCAAGGTATCGGTAAGCATCGCGCTCGCCAACGCTGCACCGGGGTTGTTCAGGGCGATCGTGTACGTCAGACTGTCGCCCGGAGCCGGTGTCAAATTGTTTACAGACTTGGTCGAGCCGGCGAGACTGCCGGGCTTCCCACCCGGTGTCCCGTTGCGCAGGTAGCTACCGCGCCCAGTCCCCCACAGAATGCGAGCGTCGGCGGTGCCGGGCAGGTCGTAGGCGACAAAGCCGGAGTGGGCCGTGTTCAGGACCACTTCCAGGTCGCCATCATCGTCGATGTTCGCCAGCGTGGGCGCCGCCAGCGCGCCGTTCCAGTCCGGACTGCCATAGGCGAACGGCAGGTCGACTTCGTGCAGGGGGTGGCCCAGGTAGTCCAAGATGTGGAGCTTGCCCGTGGCACCGGTGCCTTTCTGTACCCACGAGCCGAAGATCACCTCAGGGTGGCCATCGGCGTCCAGGTCAGCGACCACCGGTTCGGAGGCGAACCGATAGGGACCGCCCGTGTGGACTGCGTAAGGCCAACTGCCGTGCTCTGTCTTGTCCAGCCAGAAAGCGTGGAGCCGCCCGTCATAGGAGGCGAAGATGATCTCCAGCTTGCCATCCCCGTCCAGATCCACGGTGACGGGGTTGGGCTGGACGCTCTCGATGACGTTGTAGTCCTCGATGAGCGGTACGCCGGTATTGACCGGCGGCGTGGTCCAGTCGAAGCCGTCCGCGTTGAACCGCGTGCGGTTGAGGTTGAGGATGTAGGGAGTGTTGTACAGGTTGGTGTAGGGACTAGTATGGCAGTCGTGCACGTTGCCGATCGCCACCACTTCGTTGACCCCGTCGCCATTCACGTCGACGATGTTGGCGGGGCCATCGGCGAAGTTCGCCCGCGCCGTCGACTGCTCGTAGCATGGACCCCAGCCCTGGGTCTCGTAGGCTAAATCTATGTAGGCCGGCACCTCAGCCCAATAATCCATGTCGTGCCCCGAGTGGTCATGGTACATCTCATCCGTCCCAAGCTGGCTGCCATCCGGTTCGTAGGCAGCGATCGTGATTGTGTCTGAAGGGATCACCAGTTCTAGCTCAGGGTCGCCATCGAGATCGCCCAGCGCGATATTGTCGTTGTAGATGCCGGCAGCCGAACCTTCGCCGGTCAACTGGGGCCAGCCTGGACGGGTGGCGCCGCCGTCCTCAAGCACCCAGACGTTGAGCCTGTTTAGCAGTGCCCGCCCGACCACGATCTCCAAATCGCCGCTCGCGTCCAGATCGCCCACCGCCAGCGAGCGGAACTCGTTGGTCGCCGGGCGCATGGTCCAGTCCACGGTGCCGGTGTGATCCATGCGGTTGATGTAGCCGCCGCCGTGGGCTGTGACGATCTCCAGATCACCGTCACCCTCTAGATCAGCGACCACAACGCCGGGCCAGGCGCGGCTGCCATCGTGATCGATGCGCTTTTCCAGCGACCCGCTGGCCCCATCAAGGATCACAACGGAGTAGGCTGAGGCGATCACCTCCATCGTCCCGTCGCTGTCCAGATCCGCCACGGCGGGCGACGCATACCACCCCGTCTCACACCACGAGCTATAGCAGCCGCCGTGTTGCCATTTGAGCACCGGCGCTTGAACGCTGCTGGGCGCCGAGATGGCAGCGCCAGGCCGCAAGCCAGCAAACAGCAAGCCACAGACCAACACTAGCTTCAGATAATCATGGAGGGATCTCTCCCCGGTCCATCGCACCATCGCAGAACTCCTTTCCGGCACCGCAGTGCACCAACAACTGGTGCCCCCCGCCTATCGGCGTCCCACCACGGGCAAGTAGATGCCATGCCCGTTGACCAGCAGCCGCACCGTCGTCGCGCCCTCGAACCCACCTCCGGTCCCTGTGATCGCGACGGTATGCCAGCCGGTGACCGGCGGCCCGAGATGCGTGACCGTCAGGGCTACAGTCTCCGTCAGCGCTAAGCTCGCTTGACTGAGTGTAATCGCAATGTCGGGCGAGCCGACATCGATCGCGAGCCCCACCGCATACGGCAGATCGACAGGTTCGAGGCTGAGGGTGTACAGCGCGTCAGTGCCCGCCGCGATCGCGCGGAAACCGGGCGCCGCACGCAGAGCGAAGCCCGCCTCGTAGCGCCCCATATCGTACGCGACTCCCCGCACGTCGTCCTCGACACCGAATGCTTCGAGGAGAGCGACCAACGAAGCCGGCAAAGCCATGGTGCCACGGTCAATTGCCGCGCTGGCACTGACAGGATGAAAATCGGCCCAGGAACCGTCGTGGAGAGCGTGGTCGGTCACGTCGTGATCGTAGAAGGCCGGATCGCTTTCGATGCCGTGGTCCTCCCACGGTGCGGCGGCCTGCGCCTCTGCCAGCGTGATATAGGGGTCCCACGAACCACCCTCACGGACCACCATCGCGCCTGCGTGCCAGATCCCACCCTCCTCAAAGGATCGCCAGCCGTTGTTGTAGTAGAGGTTGTGGTCGACGACCGTGTTGGCCTCGTGCCCCTCGGCGTAACTCAGCGACAGCCCAAAGGCCTCGTTGTTGACCAGGATGTTGTTGAGCACCCGCGTGTCCACCGCGCCGTGCGTGTCATACTGCCCACCACCGAGGCTGATGCCATAGAGCCCATTGGCCGCCACGTTGTTGACGTACACCATCTGACCGTCCCGCCAGACGCCGTAGAGCAGATAGCCGGTATAGGCGTTGTTGTAGGCGATATTGCGATAGACATGAAGCCCGCTCGCGTGGTCCACGAAGAGGCCATATGCCCCCATGCCCTGCACGTCGCTGCTCTCGCCGCCACTGTAGCGCCCCCGCTGCTCCGAGATGTAGGACCAGCCGAAGGTGTCACGGAACACGTTGCCGGTGATCAGCACATCGCGAAAGACGTGATTGTCAGGTGGCGAGCCCCAGATCTTCAGGCCGCCGCAGTCGGTGGTGAGCTGACACGCCTGCTCAAAGACGTTGTCCTTGATCAGAATCCCGCCGGTTTTGATCTCGCTTGGGTCGAAGCCGTAAGTCTTGGAGGATTGGATCACAGACTTGGAGAACTGCACGCCGTTGTGGGCGATGTGATGCACATGGTTGTTCTCAAATGTGAGATCGTTGGCGAAGGAGAAGGACAGGCCAATGGCATTGTCACCGTCGGTGCGGAATCCCAGGTGATGGAAGTCATTGCCGCGGATGACGGTGTTGCGGATGCCCGAATGGGTGAACGCATCGGGGTCGGCGCCATACTCCCACCAGTCAATCAGCCGGACGCCCTGGCTATCAATGTGAGCAACCTCTGAAGCCTCGAGCGTGAAGCCATCGATGACGTTGCCCGGCGACTCATCCACAGCGACGTCCTGCTCGATGTAGACGCCGTAGTTGGCATAGCGCACCAGCAGAGCGCGCAGTGTGTTGCCGTAGGACCTGTGCTCCGTCCAGTTATGCTGCGAGATGGCGCGGTCGTTGACCAGCTCGATCGTCAAGCCGTCCAGGATCGTGTAAGAACGGTTCCGCAGGCTAAAGCCATAGTCACGGCGCGAGATCTCAATACTCTGGGAGGCGGGGTCCCCCGGCGTCGGCGGCCACAGGTAGAGGCGCCCGTTGGCGGCATCGTACCACCACTCCCCTGGCGTATCCAGTAGAGCGTGTTTGTTCTCCACGAAGTACTTCGTGCCCCACCCCAGGCCGGGGTTGCCGGTACCACCGTCGTGCTCGCAGATGCGATCGACGGTGATCCGACCGTCGCCGACATCGTGGTCCGTGATAACCCGCCTGTAGTTGTAATGCCCCTGGAGCGTGTCGATCGCGACCAACGTCGCGCCGGTCAGGTCGCCGAGGGTGGTCAGGTTGCCGGGCTCGATACCTGCTGGGCTGGGGTCACTGGTGTGGTCGGTGAGTTGGGTGGTCGAGCGCTGGGGCAGATCGCAGTTGGGGTCGCTGTCGGTGGCTGGATCGCAGGCCGCGGGAGCGGAGCCGCCGTCAGCCGCCCACCAGAATTCGTGCGTCTTCCACTCCGTCGCGACGGACCAGTCAGGTTCGCGTGCCAGGGGCAGGCGCGTTCCCGGGCCGGCTGCTGGCGCCGCCTCGGCAGCATCGAAGGCCACAAGAAAGCGCGGCGGTGCGGTCAGCTGCCAAGCCGACAGGTCGGCGTAGTAGACCTGGGCAGGATCGACGCCGGGCGGCAGCCCAATTCCGTTGGCGGTCAACTGCGTCCAGGTCAGCGAGGAGGAGGGCTCAGAACCCCGCAGGGCCACGGTGCCCGGCCCATCCTCGGCGACGTAGCGGACGGGTTCGGCGGCGGTGCCGTTCAGCGCAGGCCACACCGACTCGCGGTAGACGCCCGGCAGGATGTGCACCGTTGTGCCCGGCCCAGCCAGATCGGCAGCCCGCTGAATCGTACGCAGGGCGGTAACCCGAAATAGGCCATCTTCATGGTCGTCGCCATTCTGCGCATCCACCCACAGGTCGTTCACGCGCGGGACCTGGAACGCTACGTCATCGAAGAGGATCGTGCCCGAGGGCGTGCTGCTGTTGGTGCGTGCTTTGCCGACGAAGACAATGTCGCCGTAGGGGTCTGGATGGACGACGGTGGTATCTTCGTAACGCACTAACGCACCATTCACCCATACCGCCACCCAGGCGTCGATGCGATAGCCCAGCGTGATCCGCTGCCAGCCATCGACCAAGTCGAACGCGTTCTCGTAGCCGTAATGGCGGGTGCCCTCCTCGTCGGTGGGCCAGGCGAGGTAGGCCTGGTAGCCCTCTCCCGGCGGGCGGCGCACATAGAGCGCCGCCAGGGGTGGCCACCAGTTCTCGCTGTTGACCACCTCGGCGATCGACAGTGACGTGCCGGGCGGCCACCAATTGGGATCGGGTTCGGGGAGATTGACGCCGTTGGGGTTGAACCAGAAGGTCAGATAGCCCTCCTCGGCCTTGGCCACCTTGGTTTGGTAAATGTACGCGGCATCCCCGCTGACCGGGACCGACAGCCCCGTCGATCCGTGGATGCCACTGCCCGGCGCCAGCACCGGCATCGGGGCTGACGAGAGCTGCCAAGCGTCCAGTGAGCCGCCCTCGAAGTCATCCGCCAGGATATCCCAGACCGGCGGGATCACTGGCGCGGCAGAAGCAGGCAGTGCTCCGGGAGTCAGGCCGGCACAGATGGACACGATCAGCAGCCACAGAACGGTACGTGGCATTCTCATAGGCGCCTCCTCAACGCGGCAATCCCTCATAGGGTCTCGCGCAACCTTGTGATATCCCAGCCTACCCACCGTTCACCGGCGGTGCGCCCCACCTGAAGCCGGTGGGGTGCACCTAACCGAGTTGTGCTTCGACACGCCGTAGGGCGCTGACGGCAAGTGCACCCACGACGTCAGGTCCCTATCTGCAGGCCGCCAGCAAGTACACCAGGTGATCCGTCACACCGCCACCGTCCTTGTCCCCATGATAAGTCAGAATTCGGTTGGAGTCCAGGCCCAGTCTTCCATGGCGGGCCTTTGTGTCCGTCCGCATGCTTTGCTATAGTATGGGCTAGGCAAGCCCATCGGCTTGATCCTTTGGATCTCCAAACAGGCACGACACGCGTCTAGCCCGCGCACGGTCCAGGGAGGTCAAATGAAGACCCAATACGCCGGATATCATCGCGCACAAGCGCAGCGGGTTCGCGCCCTCATCGACAGCCTCGATCGGGCGGGCTCGACGCACGTCGACACCGGTGGTGCGAAGCTCGACTTCCGGACGGTAACGATCACCGCCGGCGAGGGTGAGGCGCTACGCAAGTGGGTACTGAGCGAGCAGGCGAGCCATACGATTGAGATTGGCCTTGCGTTCGGATTCTCCGCGCTCCACATCTGTGAGGGCCTGCTGCTGACCGGCACACCCAATCCCAGACATGTCGCGCTCGATCCCTACCAGTCATCGGGCTATGCCAATCGCGGACTCGAGATCCTGGAGGAGGCTGGCGTCCGGTCAATGGTCGAATGCCACGCTGAGATGTCGCAGCTCGCCCTGCCCAAGTTCGTGAAGGAGGGGCGGCAGTTCGACCTCGCCTTCGTCGACGGCAACCATCGCTTCGACGCCGTCTTCGTGGATCTCTACTACCTGGGGCGTCTGGTGCGCAAGGGCGGCATCATCATCGTCGACGACTACGACCTGCCGGGCATCGCGCGGGCGACGGCGTTCTACATCAACAACCTTGGGTGGACCGTCGAGGAGACCTCGCCGCCGGTTGACGAGCACGCCTGGGCCGTGCTCCGCACCGCACCGGACGAGGACACCCGCGACTTCCGCTACTTCGTCGACTTCTAGCCAGAGCTCAAGCCACCGGTTTGCCGTACTTGTGCACCTCGCGCGTGGTCTTCGGGCCCAGCGAATCGTAGAGGTAGTTCGAGACGTTCGGCTCGGCGCGTGACGCGATCTCCACGGTCCGCACGCCGTTGGCCTTCATCCGCCGGAAACACTCCCGGATCACGGCAGAGGCGAAGCCTCGCCTGCGGAAGTCTGCGTGGGTACCCACCGGTTCGATGTAACCGGCCGTTTCGTGGGCGCGCTCGTGCCAGCCGATGCAATAGGCCACGTGCCGCCCCGCCGGCGAGACGACTGAGAGGTTGTAAGCATCGACGTAATCCGGCGAGGCCATCAGACCTCTCAGGCGAGTTTCGGTGTAGTCAGGATTGTTGAAAGCACTCCGCACCAGCGCCACCCGGCTGGCGTAATGGGGTGAGTCGGAGAACGCCACAACGCGGAAGCCCTCCGGGAGCGCGTAGTCGAGGTCAACCTCATCGAGATCGTAGGTGCGCCAGTTCTCGAAGTGGCACTTGAAGCCGAATCCGTGTGCCTTCAACCGGCGGATCTTCTCCACACCGTTGCTGAGGACATCAATCTCTATGGTCGACCGCGTCCTCGCCCACACGTCCTCAACCCAGCGGAGGATATCGGGATAGAGGTGACGGTACTCGGGCAGGACCTCGACGAAGAAGTCATCCTCGCCATACTCTGAGATGAAGAGCGCGACCAAAGCTTCATCGTCCGACCGCCAGAGATGCACATTTTCACGGAAGAAAGCTGCCTGGGGGTCCTTGTCTCCATGGACATTGTGCCGCCAGAAGTTCATCCGGCCAGATTCCCAAAGCATATAAGGATCCCGGGGCGCGAGCGCATCGAGGAAGTCGCAGATCTCCTGATACGCCGCGTCAGTGTTGGTGTAGACATAATCTCGCGTCTTCGTCATAGGGTAACCTGCACCTCCCCCTGAAGTCTACCATAGGTTGTCCCCTCGCAGAACCCGCGCAAGACAACTGGTCGGCTCCGACCTCGGCGGAGGGTGCCGCATGGTCGATCGGTGGGGTGCACTTGCTGTCAGTGGGCCCCGCCTGAGGATGCCGAGTCAACCGGCAGACACGCCGCCCAATGTCTAACAAGCGATCTGAGACGTGCACTCGCTGCCCCATAGCACTCCTCGGAAGCGGGCGGGGTCCGTTTCATGCTTGGAGCAGAGCCAGATTACTGCCCTACCCATCCCGCGCAGCCGTCGTTTGACGCCCGCCTTAGTGCCCTCTAAAATAAATCGTATGAACGAGCAGTCCATCTTCGAACTGCAGACGCAGATACAGGCGGGCACCCTCTCCTCACGCACGCTCGTCGAGCGATACTTGGCCCGCATCGAAGCGGTCGACCGGCACGGACCGGCCCTTAACGCGATCATCGAGATCAACCCCGACGCTCTCGCCATCGCCGACGCGCTCGACGCGGAGCGTGCAGAATGCGGTCCCCGCGGCCCCCTCCACGGCATCCCCGTCCTGCTCAAGGACAACATCGACACGGCGGACCGGATGATGACGACGTCGGGATCGCTGGCACTCCGCGGTTCGATCGCGCCGGAGGACGCGTTCCTCGTGCGAAAGCTGCGCGAGGCCGGCGCCGTCATCCTTGGCAAGACCAACCTCAGCGAATGGGCCAATGCCCGCTCGCCTCACTCGGTCAGTGGCTGGTCCAGCCGTGGCGGACAGACGCGCAATCCCTACGCCCTGGACCGCAACCCCTGTGGTTCCAGCTCCGGCTCTGCGGTGGCCGTCGCGGCGAACCTGTGCAGCGTTGCCATCGGCACCGAGACCGACGGCTCCATCATCTGCCCCTCGCAGACCAACGGCATCGTTGGGATCAAACCGACGGTAGGCTCCGTGAGCCGGACAGGCATCATCCCTATCTCGCACAGCCAGGACACCGCCGGACCGATGGCGCGCACCGTCGCCGACGCGGCGATCCTCCTGGGAGCCCTCACCGGTGTAGATCCCGAAGACCCTGCGACAGAGGGCAGTCACGATCGCGCCCAGACCGACTACACCCAGTATCTGGACCCTGACGGCCTGCAGGGAGCGCGGATCGGCGTGGCGCGCGACTGGTTCGGTTTTGATCCGCGGGTCGACGCCGTCATGGAGACGTGTATCGCGACGATGCGCGATCTGGGCGCGACGATCATCGATCCGGCGCACATCTCCACCGCCAAGAAGCTGGGCAAGACGGAAGTCGAGGTACTACGCTACGAGTTCAAGGCCGACCTGAACGCCTACCTGGCGCGGTTGGGTTCGGAGGCGCCGGTCCATACAATGGCGGAAATTGTCGCTTTCAACGAGGCGCACAAAGAGACGGTGATGCCCTACTTCGGCCAGGAGTCGATGCTGGAAGCCCAGGCCAAGGGGCCGCTGACCGATGCAGCCTACCTGGAGGCGCTGGCGACCAGCCGCCGGCTGGCCCGCGACGAGGGCATCGACGCCGCGCTGGCGGCCCACGGTCTAGCCGCCTTGATCGCGCCGTCAGGCGGGCCGGCTTGGCTCACGGACTGGGTCACCGGCGATCACCATGGCGGCGGGAGCTCCTCGCATGCAGCGGTCGCGGGGTACCCTAACATCACCGTCCCGGCGGGGCATCTCTTCGGCCTTCCGGTGGGCATTTCCTTTTTTGCCGGTGCCTATCAGGAGCCCATCCTGATTAGGTTGGCCTACGCCCTTGAGCAGGCTATCCAGGCGCGCCGACCGCCGCAGTTCCTGCCGAGCGTGGATCTAGGTATCTGATTTGCTCGTAGTACCAGGTTGGGGCATCAGAGTCCACCAGACCGCATCTTAAGAGTAGAGAGGGCTTGCCAACCATGATCGAGATCATCCGCGAGTTCATCACGAAGCCGGGCGCCGGGGGTCGGTTTGAGCTGGCGTTCGGACCGGGTGGTGTCTGGAGCCGGCTCTTCGCCGGCAGCACGGGCTTCCGCGGCACAACCGTGTTGCGCGATGAAGCCGATCCTCGCCGGTATATGACGTTTGATCTGTGGGATTCGGAGGTCGATCACGAGCAGGCGCTCGCGGAGCAGGAGGAAGCCTATGCGGCGGTCATAGCCGGCATCGATGAATGGGTTGCGTCGAAGCAAGACCTGGGCACATTTAGGACGCTCAATCGCGCGACGGTACGCCCACGGCCCAAGGCACGTGGACGCCGAGCGGGGCGCGATAGCCGGTGAGAGGGCCTGTCGTTGACCTGCGCTTCACACAATGTGACCCGGTCGTGGCCGGCGCTCCCTGTTCGGGTCGTATGCCTGCCAGTGGACGGCTTCGTCGAGATATTTCGTGCGCGGCTCGTGTTCTTCCGCGGGATAGCCGAAATAGACGACGCCCACCGGCACCACAGAATCCGGGATGTTGAGGAGATCGCGAATGGCCGAGGGGGTGAAGCCGCCGATCCAGACGCCGCCCAGGCCCAGCGCCGGTGCAGCAATGAGCATGTTCTCAATCGCAGCAGCGCAGTCGAGGACGCCGTGATCGCCCTCCCAAGGGACACGATCCGGATCGCCGCAGACGACGATGACCAACGGAGCATTGTAGTCGCCCCACCGGACGATGCTGTCCTTTATCGCGCGCACGCGCGCCTTGTCGGTCACAACGATAAACTCCCAGGGCTGGAGATTGCAGGCCGAAGGCGCCGCCATCGCGGCTTCGAGAAGCCGCTTGATCTTCTCGGGCTCAACATCGCGATCCTCAACATAGGCGCGAACGCTCCTTCGCGCGAAGATTGCGTCGAAAACGTTTCTTTCATTCAGGCTCATAATGGATCTCCTGATGATGTGGCAGCTACCTGCGCCATCGCTCCGAAAGCAGCAGAGAGGCAGAATAGCCCCATAGCTCAGAAACACAAACAGCTTCATAGACTTGTCGCGTAGAAACGGGTATTCACGAGAGGCACGAATGTTATGACAACCCAACACAACTTGATCACCTACGAGGACTTCGGCGCGATCGGCGATGGCGTCGCCGACGATCTACCGGCAATCTGCGACGCCCACGCCTACGCCAATGGCCATGGGCTGCCCGTCCGATCGAGGCCCGACGCCACCTACCATCTCGGTCGGCGCGCTCTGACCGCTGTCATCGCCACCGACACCGATTGGAACACCTCCCGTTTCACCATCAATGACGCGCTCGCCTGCGGAGTCGAGGACCACAAGGTGCCGCTCTTCGCCGTGCGCTCCCTGTTGGATCCCCTGCACCTGGAGATCGACGGGTTGGCGCGCGACCAGCATCGGGTGGATGTGCACCCCGAGCGCGACTGCCATGTCTTGGCGGAGAACGACATGGCGCGGCGCTACATCCGGCGGGGACTCAACCGGAATGCCGGCGTGCCCCAACACGACTGCTTCATCCTGCGCCGCGATGGATCGATTGAGGGCGATATCGATTGGGACTACGAGACCATCACCCGTCTCGAGGCCCGCCCGATCGATGACGCACCGCTCGTCCTGCACGGCGGCATCTTCACCACCTTCGCCAACCGTATGGCACAACCGGTAGGCTACAACTACTGGTCCCGGAACATCGTGATCACCCGCTCAAACACGGAGATCGATGGCCTGACCCACTACGTCGTGGGCGAGACCGCCGTGGGCCATCCCTACCGGGGCTTCCTCAGCGCAGAGCAGTGCGCCAATATCACATTCCGCAACTGCTTCGCCACCGGACACAAGATCTATTCGACCACCGGCGCGGCAGGTAAGCCGGTCAACATGGGATCCTACGATCTCCACGCGAACAATGTGGTCAACTTCTATATGTCCAACTGCAGGATGAACCACATCTGCGACCGCACGCGCTGGGGCGTCATCGCCTCCAACTTCTGCAAGAACATCGTGCTGGAGGACTGCACCCTCTCCAGGATGGACACGCACATGGGCGTCTCGGGGACCTACACAATCCGGCGCTGCACGCTGGGCCATATGGGGCTCAACGCCATCGGCCGCGGTGTGCTGACCGTCGAGGACTCGACCCTCTACGGCAGGAACCTCGTCCGTTTCCGCGACGACTACGGCAGCACCTGGGAGGGCGACCTCATCATCCGCAACTGCCGGTGGATCCCCGCATGCGGGGAGACAAGCTGGCCCCACGTGATCGGCGTGACCAACGATGGCGTGCACGACTTCGGCTACGATTGCTCGATGCCGACGAGGATCACCATCGACGGCCTCTTTGTCGATGACAGCAATCATCCCGACGACTACGAGGGCATGTTCCTGTTCACCGACCCGGACGCCTGGCACGGTGAGGACGTGGGCCGGGAGCTGCCCGAAGAACGGCCCTTCCCCTATGAGATCAGCCGGAAGCTAACGGTCCGGGGCCTGACGACCGCCAGTGGCAGGCGGCCCCTGATCTCACCGAACGCTGAAGTGGCGGGAGCCCTAGCCGGCCGAGCGACAGGAGACGAACTATGAAAGGGCCATTGCGCGTCAGCGACGTCAACCCACGGTACTTCACCGATGATCGCGGCACAGCCGTCTATTTAACGGGCTCTCACACCTGGAACAACCTGGTCGATATGGGACCGGCGGATCCGCCAGAGCCCTTCGATTTCCCATCCTATCTCCAGTGGATGAAGAGCTTCCATCACAACTTCATGCGCCTGTGGGCGTGGGAGCTTCTGAGTTGGGACACCGAGGGGAATCGTGAGGACGCGCCGCAGGTCCACACCGTCATCCC
Source organism: Anaerolineae bacterium (assembly GCA_016927095.1). The sequence continues at coordinate 12,102 of JAFGNI010000767.1, forward strand.
CCACCCCTGGTTGCGCGCGGGACCGGGAACGGCGCTAGACGGGAAGCCAAAGTTCGATCTGGAGCAGCATAACCCCACCTACTTCAACCGCCTCAGAGACCGCGTCGCCCTTGCCGCCGAGCACGACATCTATGTCTCGGTGATGCTCTTCGAGGGCTGGGGACTCCAGTTCTCCACCAACGCCTTCGAGAACCACCCTTTCCATCCCGACAACAACATCAACGGCATCGATGGCGACCTCAACGGCGACGGCAACGGCGTCGCCATCCACACCCTCGGAGACCCCGCGATCACCGCCATCCAGGAGGCCTACGTCAGCCACGTCATCGAGACAGTCAACGGCTTCGACAACGTGCTCTATGAGATCTCCAACGAGAACCATCCGCCATCAACCCCGTGGCAGTACCATATGATTCGGTTCATCAAGGACCTCGAGAGCGAGACACCCAAGCAGCATCCGGTCGGGATGACCTTCCAGTACAAGGGCGGTAGTAATCAGACGCTGTTCGAGAGCCCGGCGGATTGGATCTCGCCCAATCCGGAAGGCGGCTACCAGAATGATCCGCCTCTAGGTGACGGCACCAAGGTCGTCCTCACCGACACTGACCACCTGTGGGGCATCGGAGGCAGCCAGCAGTGGGTCTGGAAGAGCTTCCTACGCGGCCTCAACCCCATCTTCATGGATCCCTACGACGGGCGGGTGCTGGCGAAGTCCTTCGATCCGGCGTGGGCCGGACCCATGCGACGGAGCATGGGTGACACGTTAGCCCTTGCCCAGCGCATAGACCTGATCCACATGATGCCGGACATAACGCTGGCTTCCACCGGGTACTGCCTCGCCCATCGAGGCAGCGAGTACCTTGTCTACCTGCCGGAGGGACAGGACGCCGCCCTCGATTTGGGCGGCTGCCCCGGCCCCTATGACGCCGAGTGGTTCGACACCCACAGTGGGCAACGCAAGATCTCGGATCCGGTCGAAGGCGACAGAACCGTGACGCTGACATCTCCCTTCGGCGAGGATGGCGTCGTCGTACATCTCAAGGCGCGATCGTAGCCACCGGTGGGCCACCGCCCTGCCGTGGGTAGGAAAGAGTCGACCAAAGATGCACCAGGCCAAGACCGCGACTCGGCGCAGGAAAGACAATTTCGCACCGCTAAGCTGCGCCATCTACTTGGACGATGGACTGCCCAACTCAGCCCTACACCTCTACCCTGAACAGGGCTACCTCTTCGTGATGACCCTGTTTGCCAGGGTGTTCAAGCAGCTCTCAAGTCGCGGATAGGGCGTTGTGGAGAGCGGCCCTGAGCAGGAACAGCGCACCTAACCGCAGACTCACCTTCCGGTCAGGTAGAACGCAGTCTCAGGTCAGGAGGCCGGGCGATTGCGGGCCGCCAACCTTCTGATGGGACCGGCGCACCTTCCCGGAAGGTCCAACTGCGATTGCACTGAATCCAGACGGAAGGGCCTTGATCAGTCCACGCCCTCTGTGCTACAATCGGGCTAGACTGCTGGCAGGAGGCAAAGATGCATCCCCTCCAGATGGGTAGCAAGCTGCTCAATGGTCCGCTCGGCGACCCGCTGCTCTCCGCAGCGAATGCCCTCCTCGCCGTCGATGCCGCGCGCAAACCGCTCGTCCGCCTGCTCGATCGCAGACTCGGTGCCTATCAGCCGCAAGCGCCGAGCCCGGCGATGGCCACCGTCGCCCGCCAGCGGACTCTGATCTACCGCGCCGTCCTGCACACGATCGACCGCCTCCTCTCCCGGCGCACGCTCTCCCCCCATGTGACGCGCACCGTTACCAGCCTGTGGGCCCGGGCCATGCTCCCGCCCTTACCCAAACAGCAGGCTGTGGATGCCTTTCGCCGGGAACACGGTTGCGCCCCGCCCTGGTTCCTCGTGCTCAGCCCCGGACACGCCTGCAACCTGCGCTGTCCCGGCTGCTACGCCAGCTCGGGCAGCGACGCAATTGCCCTCCCCTGGTCGACGCTCGACCGGATCATGACCGAGGCCGAGACGCTCTGGGGCGTGCCGCTCTTCGTCTTCTCAGGCGGAGAGCCCCTGCTCTACCGCTCGCAGGGCAGGGACCTACTGGACGCCGTCGAGGCCCACGCCGACACCCTCTTCTTAATGTTCACCAACGGCACCCTCATTGACGGCCCCACGGCCGAACGCCTCGCTCGGCTGGGAAACCTCACCCCCGCGCTGTCAATCGAGGGCTGGCGCGCGCGCACCGACGCCCGGCGCGGCTCGGGGACCTTCGATCGCGTTCTGGAGGCGATGACGCTGCTGCGTGAGGTCGGCCTTCCCTTTGGCGTCTCCATCACCGTCACCCGGGACAACTGCGCCGAGGTCCTGTCCGACGCCTTCCTGGACTACGTCGTGGGCGAGCAGGGCGCCTTCTACGTCTTCCTTTTCCAGTACACGCCTATTGGGCGCAACCCGAACTGGGCGCTCGTGCCCACGCCCGAGCAACGGCGGGACTTCTGGGAGCGGTCCTGGGACATCGTCGCGAACAAGCACGTTTTCCTGCTCGACTTCGGCAACCACGGCCCGCTCGTGGAGGGCTGCATCGCGGCCGGACGGGAGCGTGGCTACCTCTACATCGACTGGCACGGCCGGGTGATGCCCTGTGTCTTCATGCCCTATGCCGGCGCCAACATCCAGGACATCTACGTCCAAGGCGGCAACCTGAATGACGTCTGGCAGGCGCCCTTCTTCCGGGCCATCCGCGCCTGGCAGCGCGAGCAGGGCTATGGCCAGCCCGAGCTGCCCCCGGAGACCAACTGGCTACGCCCCTGTCCCTTCCGCGACCACCACACGACCTTCCGCGCGTGGGCAGCACAATACACGCCGGAACCGGAGGACGCCGCAGCTGCAGCTGCGCTGGCCAACCCATCCTTCTGCGCACAGCTGATCGCCCAGGCCGAGCGGAACGCCTCCATCGACCGGGCGATGTGGGAGGAAGCCTACCTCCGGACGCACTAGACAGTTCGGTGGGGTGCACCTGCACGGCAGTGGTGTGCACTGCCGTGCGCCCCACCTCGTCATGCGGATGCTTACCCCTACGCGTCTGACGCGCCCGGCACCAGCTTGAGCGTTGCGGCCCGCGACTTGGGCACTACCATCGGATCGACGTATCGCGCATCATAATGACCATATTTGCTACGGTAGGCGTCGTCGACATCCTCAATGAGCTCAAGATCGTCCACGTCCACGAAAGTGACGTCTCTCTCCAGGCCACCGGCCCAGATCCGCCCCTCGTGACGTACCTGGGTGCCTTTGTACCAGCCACCCTCGTGACCCCGGACCGACCGGATATACAGGTCGTCCCCCACGCGGACCACCCAGATCGTCACCGGTTCGCGCAACGTGCCGTCGCGCCGCAGCCCCGCTATCTCCAGCTCGTCCGCCCCGCCGATCCTCTCCAGTTCGTCATTCGTCCAGGTCGTCATGGCTCGCCTCCTCGATGACGCTGACATAACCAGTCTCGCCGTGCTGCTGGCTACGTACGAGCCGCCTCCCTACGCCAACCTCACGAAGCTAGCATACAGCAAGGGCAGGTGTTGCACAACGGCCCGCAACTGCAGGCCCATCGCTCTAGACCGTCCGGGAAGGTAGTGAGCGCCCCGCACAGGAAGCCGACGACGACATCGCACGACCATCCGGGTCGCAGCTGCCGTATAGCTTCCCGGAAGTTTCAGATGCAGACGTTCCGGACACGGTCACGTCGAGTTTCTGCACGGTGACCCACATGCGATAATCGCGCAGATCAGACCACGGAGACACAATGCAACATCGCAAGATGGGATCGCTACCCGAGAGAAACGATACTATAGAGACCATCAACATCACCAATGCCGAAACCGATGCACACGGGGCCAAGAAGGAGAACACCTTCATCGCACTGAACCAAGATGGTGGGTATCTTGGTTCGTTGCGCATCTACCCATTCTACGACGAGGATATTGAGCCAGAGCATCCACACAACCTTTATCTCCACTTGCATAGCCCGGAGGGACAAGAGATGAGCCCGGCGGCGAGAGACCCGTTGCTGGCGCAGGCCCTACGACGTGCAAAGGAGATTAAGCGCGAAGCCCAGCAGACAAAGACGCGGGTATACGCGTGTCTTCTCAAGCAGCAGCAAGAAGAGATCGCCTACTTCCTGCGGCGGGGATTCACACACGATGAGGAGATGTACATCCTCGAACGATATGCAGCCGAAGCCCCACGACCCGCGGATGCTCCCCAGGGCACCGCAATCCAGGTTTGGTCGATGGCGACTCCTGCGGACCAGCATCGCTTCATCGAGGTACATAGAACTGTCTTTCCGCGTCACCCATACAGTACTGAGAGCTTGCGGGAGTTGCAGTCACTCCCGGATTGGCGGAACTACACGGCATTCGATGAAGACGAGATCGTGGGAAACATCATGGTGTATGTCCAGCGCGACGGCGCTGGGATTGGCTACATCGAAGATCTGTTCGTCCTCAAGCCCTGGCGGCAGCGCGGCCTTGGCAGGTGCCTGGTCACTACCGCGTTGGTATACTTTCACAGCATCGGCGTAGATCGCGTCAGGCTGGAGGTCTGGAGCGCCAACAGACCAGCACTGCATCTCTGCGGGGCTCTTGGATTCTCAGCGATTGACGAGACAGAGATCGCTGTGGGTAGGTATGTCTAGCAGCGCAAACCACGGCGGAGTTGCCAAGTGCCGTCGCTCTGAGTATGGTAGAAGTACGCCTTTCGGTAATTCGCTAAGCAAAACCCTATGCAGCCTCTAGCAGAAAGCAGGCGCCCTATGAACTTGGAGTACGTGAATCCCAACATCGGTGGCATTGGTCACCTCCTGAAAGCGACCTACCCCACCGTCTATCGCCCCCACGGCATGGTCGGCGTCACCCCACAGTTCGACCCGGCGGTCAACGACCGCTACCTCGCCGACCACATCCACGGATTCCCGGTGCCGGTGCACCTCCACCGGAACGGCGGCAATCCGCAGCTGATGCCGGTGACGGGTTCGCCGCTCCCAGTGCCCGAAGACTGCGCCTCCTTCTTCGATCACGACTTCGAGATCGCGGCGCCTCATCGGTATGAAGTGCTCCTGGAGCGCTACGACATCACAGCGGAGTTCACCACTACGCGGCACGGCGTCGTCTACCGCTTCACATTTCCGCAAGACCGGAGCCCCTGCCTGCTGCTGGCGCCGAGGAAAGCGACCATCGACCATATCGACGACACGAGCATCGAAGGCCACCAGGATCTGGGCGGCGATGTTACCGGCTATTTCAACCTCCGCCTCGACCAGCCCGTCGCCCATCGCGACGACCTGCACTCGGGCATCCGGTTCCACTTCACGGGGATCCAGCCGCTTGAAGCCCGCATCGGCGTCTCCCTCATCGACGCCGCGCAGGCCCGCCGCAACCTCGAGCGGGAGCTAGGCGACCGCACCTTTGATCAGCTGGCCGAGGAAGCCAAACAGGAGTGGGAGGCTGTCCTGGCCCAGATCCGGGTCGAGGGTGGCAGCGCGACCCAGCGCCGCACCCTCTACACCGCGCTCTATCGCTATATGGGCCGCATGCAGAACATCACCGAGGAGGGCCGCTATTTCAGCGCCTACGACGGTCGCGTCCACACCGGCGAGCCCGACTTCTACGTGACCGACCAGATCTGGGACACCTTCCGCAGCGCCCATCCCCTGCGGCTGCTGATCGATCCCCAACGCGAGCTCGATATGCTGCGCTCCTACGTGCGGATGGCCACCCAGTCCGGCTGGCTGCCCCGCTTCCCGATGGTGGGCGGCGACGTCCCCTGCATGCTCGGCCACCACACCATCGCGGCCCTCGTCGATGCCTACCGCAAGGGGCTGACCGACTTCGATGTCGAGGCAGCCTACGCACTGATGCTCAAGACCGTCACCGGGGCGACCAAACTTCCCTGGCGCAACGGCCCGCTGACCGATCTCGATCGCTTCTACATGGAGGAGGGCTATCTCCCGGCGCTGGCACCGGACGAGGAGGAGACCGTCCCCGAGGTCCACCCCTTTGAGAGGCGTCAAGCGGTCGCCGTCAGCCTGGAGTGCTGCTACGACGAGTACGTCCTGGGCCAGATGGCGAGCAAGCTAGGTAGAGACGATGACGCTGCCACCTTCCTCAACCGGGCCGGCAACTATCGCAAGCTCTACAACCCCGCCAACGGCTTCGTGGCCCCGCGCGGCGCCAATGGTGCCTGGATCGAGCCCTTCGACCCCAAGCTCTCCGGCGGCCAGGGCGGGCGCGCCTACTACGCCGAGTGCAACGCCTGGACCTACACCTGGAGCGTTCAACACGACGTGGCGGGCCTGATCGACCTGATGGGCGGTCGCGAGGCCTTCGTCGAGCGGCTGGATCAGCTCTTCATCGAGCCCTGCGGCAACGCCAAGTACCACTTCCTGGGCCAGTTCCCCGACTCTACCGGCCTGATCGGCCAGTTCGTCACCGGTAACGAGCCCAGCTTCCACATCCCCTACCTCTATAACTGGGCTGGCGCACCCTGGAAGACCCAGCGCCGCGTCCGCCAGATCATGGACATCTGGTTCGACGACACCCCACTGGGCCTCTGCGGCGACGAGGACGGCGGCGCGATGAGCGCGTGGCACATCTTCAACGCTATTGGCTTCTTCCCCACCTGCCCCGGCGAGCCCTACTACGCCCTGGGCAGCCCAGTCTTCGAGCGCATCGAGCTCCATCCGCCCGACGGCCCTGTGGTCACCATCAACGCCGAGGGAAGCAGCCCGCAGAACAAGTACATCCACGGCGCCGAGCTCAACGGCAAGCCGCACGACCGCCCGTGGTTCCTCCACGAGGCCATCCAAGACGGCGGCGAGCTCACCCTCATGATGGGCCCACGCCCCAACAAGGCCTGGGGCAGCCGTACCGAGGACGCCCCGCCCTCGCTGAGCGATGGGGAACAGAGGTGAGGAAGGTCGATGCTTCTGCAGATCCGGCGGTTCGACATCCGTCCCATGAGAGTCCAGATGTGGACAGGACCTTACTTTCAAAAGGGAGACAAGTCACCCTGATCACCGCCATCGCACCCCGGCATAGTTCAATCTCCATGAGACCCCGCCTGTCATTCAGAGCGAAGCGAAGAATCTCCTGCCTCGATAGTGATCCAGGTTGTCCAGGCAAGCGAGGCTATGAGTGACAGGCCAGTAGGCCAAGCACAACCCACAATCAAGTCCGGCGAAGGATTACGTGCCCCAGAATCTGGGCGCCTCTTGAGGCGCAAGACGAGCTCTCCAATATCGGAGAGCTCGTCTCGTCCCTGAACAGAGTCAGATGTCGGCTAATCCGTCTGGAAGAACTCGATCACCTCGCCGCTGGGTCCCTTGAAGAAGGCCACGGTCGCCGCGATGTCAGCCAAGGTGACGTCCTTAGGCTCCATGGTCACCTCGAAACCTGCCGCACGAACGCGCTCAATGGCCGCCGCAGCGTCGGCGGTGGCCAACGCGAGATGAACCAGCGGATCATTGGGGGTCGGGCTGCCCACCGCCGGACTATTCGCCGTGGGCGCGATCAGCTCGATGTGACTGCCGTCCCCAACATCGAGCAACATCATGCGCCGGTCTTCGGGGCCCCACTCGGCTGCGACCTGCATGCCCAGAACATCCAGGTAGAGGCGCCTGGACGCCTCCCAATCCCGCGTCTGGATGGTGATGTGGTGCAGGCCACGCGTTTTGACCACAGTGTTCTTGGTTGCGTCTGACATGTGTTCTCCTCCAGTATGGACACAAGGGCTAGATGATGGGTTAGCGGGCGCGCCAACCACGCACAGATCATAGGTCGTTTGCCCACTTCCGCCAGTTCACAAGCGACCTGACTCGGTCTGGCTGGGATTGTGTCAGATTCCGGTACAATACACCGAATCAGGGAGGATGCAGGCAGCCTCCCCTATCGACTGGGTTGCACACCGGGTTCCCGACGGCTAGTGGCCCGCAAAGCCGGTTCGCAATAACCGCTTCAGCGGTCCTGCGGCTGAGGCCGCGACGACACATCTCAACTACGAGGTTAATTGAGGACTAGTCGGCATCGGCACTGAGGAGGTAAATGGCGGAAAACGCTTCCGACACGGTCTACCCGCTCGCCACCCTGAGGGCGGTCGCGCTCCACACCCAGTGCCTCACCACGCCCAACAGAGCGTCGCCCGCCCCTACCTCCGACCATCTCGTCGACCTGGTGAAGGCGCTCGGTTACGTGCAAATCGACACCATACAAGTGGTCAACCGCCCCCACTTCATCACCTTGTGGGCGCGTCTCGGGTTATATGACACCGGCGACCTGGACAAGCTGCTCTACACCCCTGGACAGCGCCGGTTCTACGAGGGCTGGGGACACGCGGCCAGCATCATCCCGCTAGAGCACTATCGCTATCACCAATGGCGGACCGATGGGCGCGTCAGCTACAACCCCAGCTATGGTGAATGGGCAAGCGAGGACCGCAATCGCGAGTTGGTTGAGGAGATACTGACGCGCATCCGCGCCCAAGGTGCCCTCCGCGTTGGCGACTTCGAGCACAAAGGGTCCCGTAGGGGAGCTTGGTATGATTGGCGGCCCTCCAAACGGGCGCTGGAGGCGCTCTTCGCCTGGGGCGATCTGATGATAGCAGATCGCGTCAACTTCCAGCGGGTCTACGACGTGACAGAGCGCGTGATGCCCCAGTGGGTCGACACCACGCCGGTTGATCCGGATGCGGGACGGTGTTGGTGCCTGGACCAAGCGGCGAAGGCGCTTGGCGTCTTTGATACGCGCCACCTGACCTTCTACGCCTATATGCGCGCCACGCCTGCCCGTTCGCTGATCAGGGCCCTGGTCGAGGATGGCGTCCTGGTCAAGATACATGGAGAATCCACGGACGGTAGCAGAACCTGGTGGGTGCACCGCGACACACTACCACTGCTTCAACGTGCGGCGGACGGTGAGATCAAGCCAGAGCACACCACCTTCCTCTCTCCCTTTGACTCACTCTTCTGGGCGCCCGATCGCGATCAGACCCTGTGGGGCTTCAACCACCTGCTCGAGGCCTACAAGCCCGCCGCGGACCGTCGCTATGGCTACTTCTGCTTCCCGATCCTGCACAAGGACCGCTTGGTCGGGCGTTTTGACCCAAAACTCGATCGCGACTCGGGTGTGCTGCATCTGAATGCCCTGTATCTCGAACCGGGCATTGAGCCGGAGGAGGAGCTGGTGGACGGCGTCGCCGCCGCGATGCACGACTTCCTCGCCTGGCATGGCGCGACAGACCTCGAAATCCAGAAGAGCGACCCACCGGCGTTCGGCGAGAAACTGCTGAACGCCCTGTAGCATGCCTAGTCCCTTGGAGCACCTGTGACCAAGCGCAACAGCAAGATTCGCACCATCCGCAACATCGGCATCATCGCCCATATCGATGCGGGCAAGACCACGCTGACGGAGCGCGTACTCTATATCACCGGGCGCACGCACCGCGTCGGTTCCGTCGACGAAGGCA
>JAFGNI010000768.1 GCA_016927095.1 Anaerolineae bacterium
CAGGAGTCACTGGCCATTGAGATGAGACGTCGCAATATTCCCTTTCAGGAGCAACGCGCCATACACCTGCACTACAAAGAAGAGCCACTTCGACAAACATACGTGGCAGACTACCTGGCCTACGACAAGATCATCATCGAGATCAAGGCTATTCGACGCCTCACGCCCATTGAGCATGCTCAGCTGCTCAACTATCTGAAGGCAACCCATCTTGAGCTGGGACTCTTGATCAACTTCGGCAATCCCGAGAAACTTGAGTGGTCAAGGATCGTCCTAAGCCAGAACCGCCGACAGAGTACCCCATAGATTGGCGTAGATTCGCGAGGATTCGCGGTTAGGAAGACAGGAGGGACACTATGATGCTCAAGGACAAGATTGCAGTTGTGACAGGGGGCGCGCAGGGACTGGGAGAGGCGATCTGCACCCGTCTCGCGAAAGAAGGCGCCCACGTCGTCGTCGCCGACATCAACCTCGAAGGCGCCACGGAGACGGCAGCCGCCATCGAGGCCGCGACGGGCCGGCGGGCCATCGCCGTCAAGGCCGACGTGACGAATGAAGCGGACGTCGCCGCCATGATGGACCGGGCGGTCGAGACCTTCGGCCGCCTCGATATCGTCGTCTCCAACGCGGGCGTGCTCTTCGCCGAAGCCGTGGACGAGTTCCCGGCCTCTAGATGGAAGTTCGTCATCGATGTCAACCTCTACGGCTACTTCCTCGTCGCCAAGCACGCCGCCCGCGTGATGAAACCCAACCGCAGCGGCGCCATCATCCAGATCAACTCCAAGTCGGGCAAGAAGGGCAGCTACAAGAACTCAGCCTATGCCGCCTCCAAGTTTGGGGGCATCGGGCTCACGCAGAGCATCGCGCTAGAACTAGCGGAGTTCAACATCCGGGCCAACGCCATCTGCCCCGGCAACCTGCTGGACTCCCCGCTCTGGGTCGACTCCCTCTACGCGCAGTATGCCAAGAAATGGGGCATCACCGAGGAGGAAGTCCGCCAGCGCTATATCGACCAAGTCCCAATGAAGCGCGGCTGCACCTATGAAGACATCACCAACGTGGTCGTCTTCCTGGCGTCGGACCAGTCGAGCTATATGACGGGTCAGGCCATCAACGTGACGGGCGGGCAAGAAATGCGGTGAAGGCAAGAGAAAAGGGAAAGGGGCCAAGGTGTGGTGTCACACCTTGGCCCCTTCTCCTTCCCCCTTCTCCCTTCTCCCTTTTCCCTTATCCCCTACCCACCTTCGAGGCTTGACACAGCCCCAATAATGGACTATAATACTTAATAGATAATGATTATCCATAAGGCTTGGGGCGTATGAGCAGTAACGTCGACGCGGAAGACACGGCAAGGATCTATTCGGATGATCGGTACGAAGTCATTGTGGAGAGGCTGAGAGAAGCGGGTTGCCGCCTCACACCTCAGCGTCTTGCGCTGGTGGATATCCTGACACATACCGACCGCCACTTCAGCGCGCAACAGCTCCATGAGCGGCTTCGCCAGCGATTTCCCACCACCAGCTTGGCCACCGTCTACAAGACCCTGAACACGCTTCGGGAGCTGGGAGAGGTGACCGAGATGGGATTCAGCGACGACGATACCCGCTACGATGCTATGGATCCCCATCCGCACCCGCATCTGGTCTGCATCCAGTGCCGGCGCATCATCGATGCCGAGGTGGAACCACCTGATGAGCTAGCGGAGCGGCTGGAACAGATCTCTGGCTACAGGATCCTCAGCCATCGCTTGGAGTTCTATGGCATCTGTCCGGAATGCCAGAGCCGGCAGCACCCTAACACGTTGTCTCAGGAAGCCGCATCAACAGAAACAACATCCAAGTAGGAAATGCGGCGACCTTGGCAAACAAGCACTGTAAACCCATTCACACATAAGCATAGGAGGCTTAGATATGGAAAACACTGGTATGCCGCTGATTGGTGACAAATTCCCTGAGATGACCGTGATGACCAGCCACGGCAAGATGTCCCTACCTGACGCGTTCAAGGGCAAGTGGTGGATCCTGTTCAGCCACCCCGGCGACTTCACCCCGGTCTGCACCACCGAGTTCTACGCCTTCCAGAAGCGCTATCCGGAATTCAGAGAGCTCAACACGGAACTCATCGGCCTGAGCGTTGACCAGGTCCACAGCCACATCAAGTGGACTGAGTGGATTCACGAGAACCTTGACACCAAGATCGAGTTCCCCATCATCGCGGACACGGGTGCGGTCGCCAGTAAACTGGGACTTTATCCGGGAGGCGGCGGAACTGCCACCGTCCGCGCTGTGTTCTTCGTCGATCCCAAGAGCACCATTCGGGCTATCATGTACTATCCCGCCGAGCTTGGCCGCAACTTCGACGAGTTCCTGCGGATGATTAAGGGCTTCCAGGTCTCCGACAAGCAGCACGTCGCGATCCCCGCCAACTGGCCCAACAACGAGCTCTTTGGCGACGACGTGATCCTGCCGCCCGCCTCGGATGAGAAGACCGCCGAGGAGCGCCGGCATATGGACGGCTGCCTTGACTGGTGGCTCTGTCATCTCCCTCTCGAGAAGTAGTCGCTATCCAACCAGCACAAAGCACCCGCGGTCACAATCGACCGCGGGTGCTCTCTAGTCCAATCCCGTCGAATCCCTAGCTTGGGTGCCTTCTATTCCCGTCGCAGCGTGAGGTACTGGGCGTAGGCCTCATCCCAAGCGCCACTGTCCCGGGGTTCGTAGGTCTCCAGATCGAACGATTGCGCGATCACCTGTCGCCCCTCCGCAACGGAGGCGAGCTGCCCCAGGGCCTTCGCCTGTACCAACACATTGCCCAAAGCGGTCGCCTCAACGGGACCGGTGACGATAGTGCGACGCGTTGCATCCGCCGCAAGCTGGTTGAGCAGTTGGTTGCGGGAACCGCCACCGATAATGTGAATCGTCTCGAGATGATGCCCCGCGATCTCATCCAGTCGCTCAGCCACCCAGCGGTACTCCAACGCTAAGCTCTCGAGGGAAGTCCGCAACAGCTCGCCTTTGGTCTGCGGTACCGCCTGCCCCGTCTCCTCGCAGAAGGCTTGGATACGAACAGCCATATCGCCGGGCGCA
>JAFGNI010000769.1 GCA_016927095.1 Anaerolineae bacterium
TGGAGACCAGGATCGACACCACCTGGCTGGTGATCGTGATCTCCCGGGTGATGGCGTAGACACCGCTGAGCAGGAACATCCACAACGGGTGCGTATAGACCTGGACGCGCTCGGCGACATTCCACGTCAGGCCATAGCCGTGCACGAAGTTGTCGACGGTCCGGAAGGTGATGTAAGCGTCGTCGGAGAGCCACGCATTGCGCACGACGAGGGCGCCGAAGCCGAGTAGCAACACCGTGACCAGAAGCCACGGGAGTTTCGACGCCTGCGCCAACTTCGGAAGTCGCGTTGGTGGCGCCATAGGCTAGGGCAGGATCTCCAGGAGCTCTGGGCCAGCCTCGCCCCAGCGGTACCGGTAGAGCGGCGCAGACTGCCACATACCTTGAGCATCGAGGCGAATCTCACCCAGGTATCCTGAGCGCCGGCCCTCAGACAGCGCGTCGCCGAGCGCCCGGCGATCGGGCACCCGCGTCTCCCGGAGCGCGGTTGCCAGCGCATCAGCCACCAAGCCAACAGCCTCGTAGGTGGGCAGGGCGTAGGGCCCGGGTACCGGCACGTGCGGGCCCACAGCCTGGTAGGCCGCCACCCACGCCGCCGTGCTGCCGTCGAGGTCGCCGGGAAAGGGATAGGGCATGATAAACTCCGTCCCCGCAGACGCCGCACCGCCGACCTGCGCGAAGGCCGACGCAGCCAGCTCGCCGGCGCCGACGAGCCGGCCCTCCCAGCCCGACGCGTCCCAAGCAGCCAGTTGCTCGGCTGCGGCGACCGGCGCCAGCGCGCTGAGCACAAAGTCGGCATCCGTGGCAGCCATCGCCAAGGAGGACGCAGCCACCGCCTGCTGCAGAGCCTCGGCCAACACCGGGTCGGCTGCTGCATCCGCCCAGAGTGCGACCGACTGCGCCCCGCCTTCCAGCCCCACGGCGACCATAGCCTCCGCCACCCTCTCCGGTCCGGGCATCAGATGGATCGCGGGTGGCGCTGTCGAGACCCAGCCGCCCAGCACGATCTGCGGCAGGCCGGCTTCCGTATAGATGGGCGCCGCAGCCGCACTCGATTCGGCGCGATAGTGTCCGATGACGACGAGCACATCGGGATCCACGACAAGGTTGTGGGCAACCCTTGCCCCCATCTCAGCCGTGCCGCGGTCATCATAAGCCACCAGCTCCAGGCGCCGGCCCGCGACGCCGCCGGCAGCGTTGACCTCGCGCACAGCCAGACGAGCGGCATAGACGGCATCGTAACCGACATAGCGATAGCGCCCCTCAAAGGGCGCTGCCAGCCCGATCTTCACGATCTGCGGAAGCGGTTCGGGGACCAGCGACTCAGCTGCTTGGCAAGCGAGACCGGTTAGGGTGAGGAGTGTCAGCAGAAGACCTGCGAACCAGCGCCGTCGCGGCAGTGGGTGAAACGGTGCCAGGACTCGCGGAACAACCATCAACGCGCGTGCCATGCCGGCTGAGCGCGGGCCGAGACGCCCGCCTACTGCCCTAAGTAGGTCAGCGCCTGGCGGATCTTCTCGTCGAGCGTCATCGATCCCTCACGCGGCAGTTGCTGGAGGGCACGCTGGGCCTCAACGATGCTGAATCCCAAGGCGGTGAGCGCGGCAATCACATCGGCGTCGTCCTCAGAGACCTGGACCGTCACCCCGGCATAGCGCGAGATCTTGTCCTTGAGGTGGAGCACGATAGCCTCACCCGTTTTCCTGCCCACGCCCGGGGCGCGCGCGAGCACCTCGGGCTGGCCATTGACGATGGCACGGCGCAATGTTTCGGAAGCCAAAGTGCTCATCAGGCTGAGGGCTGCCTTCGGCCCCACCCCGGAGACGCTCAGGAGAAGCTCAAAGAGAGCCTTGTCGTCTGGCTCGGCGAAGCCATAGAGGGTCAGTTCCGTCTCGCGCACCTGGAGCGACGTATAGAGAATGGCTTGCTCACCGGCACGCACGACCATGTTCATGGGGACGAAGACACCAAAGCCGACGCCGCCCACATCGAGTACCACAAACCCATCCTCGACAGCCGCTATCTTGCCGGTGAGTTGCGAGATCATGTCTCCATCTGTCCTAGGTGGCGTACGTCTGAAAGATGCTCTCTAGCGCCGACACTCGGCCTAATGACCTCAAGCATTGAGCAGTCCATCGAGCTTGGATCGATGCAGATAGCAGATCGCCACGGCAGCGGCATCGGCGGCATCATCGGGACGCGGCACGTCGGAGAGGTTCAGCAGCATCCGGACCATCTCCTGAACCTGCTGTTTGCCGGCATTCCCATACCCGGTCACCGCCTGCTTGATCTGCATCGGTGTGTATTCCGCAATGGGCAGGTCGGCATCCGCCAGAGCCAACAGCGTGACCCCCCGCGCATGCCCTACCGACATCGCGGTCCGTGCATTCCGGCTGAAAAAGAGCTCCTCAACAGCGGCGGAATCAGGTTCGTGCAGCTTGATGAGCTCGTCGAGAGAACGGTAGATCTCCTGCAGTCTGGACGGCAGGGGCGTCTTTGCCGGCGTGGTGATCACGCCGAGCGTGACCAACTGAAGACGCCCCTCCACTTCCTCAACAACTGCATATCCTGTCGTCGCCGTTCCCGGATCGATGCCTAGAACCCGCACTGGGCTCACGCTGCGGCAGCGTACGCGTTGACAGCTTCCTCGGTCATCTCCAGGTTGGAGTAGACGCGGCGCACGTCATCCAGCTCCTCGATCTCGTCGATCAGGCGCAGGATCTTCACAGCATCTCGCTCTTCCAGCGCCACCTCATTCTGCGGCAACATCACAAGCTCGACATCGTCCGGCTTGATGCCCACCTCTTTGAGCGCGTCGGCTACCGCGTGGAGATCCGTGGGATCGGTCAGGATCTCGTGGGCATCCTCATCGGTCCCCTCGATGACATCGAGCGCACCGGCCTCGACGGCTGTCATGAAGAGCTCCTCGAAGTCCACCGAGTTCGGGACGTGAATCTGACCCCGGCGATCGAACTGCCACGCGACGGCACCGGGGTTCGCCATCGAGCCCCCAACGCGGGTCAACGCATGGCGGACGGCGGCGACGGAGCGGTTGCGGTTGTCCGTCACCACATCGATCATCATCGCGACACCGTTCGGGCCGTAACCCTCATAGAGGATCTGGATGATTTCCTCAGCGTCCTTGTCCTCACCCGTGCCACGCTTGATGGCGCGATCAATGTTGTCCTTGGGCATGCCCGCAGCGCGCGCCTTGTCCAACGCGACGCGCAAGCCGATATTGCTATCGGGGTCGCCCCCACCACCCTCGCGCACCGCAATCACGATCTCGCGCGCAATCTTGGTGAAAACGGCACCTCGCTTGGCGTCGTTTGATTCCTTCTTCCTTCGAATTGTCGACCAATGGCTATGACCAGACATAGAACCTCCTTACATGTCCGACTTGGGTTTTCTGATCCTCATGAACGCATACAAGCGGCTGATTCGCCAACAAGTTCGTGACGGGTCCTTCCTCCGAATGCTGCTAGGAAAAACCAGCCGGGCGACTTGAGTGTCTCACTCGCCCGGCTCTTGGGAGCCAAGTTGGGCCCCCACAAAATCCTGTCTTCCGCGCACGAATGCGCCGCCGTCCATCGGACGCTTACCGGCCAGCTGCACATAAACTAGCGCTAGACACCCATCCCCTGTCACCACAGCCGGCATATCCTTCCAGAGGAAGACCGTCCCAGGCTCCGCCTCAGGCAGCTCCTCCGGTTCGACAACCTCACTTCGCAGAACCTTAAGCCGAACGCCATCCCAGAACGTATAGGCCCCAGGTTCAGGGCAGAAGGCCCTAACGTGGTTGTGCAGCACCGCAGCGGGCGCAGTCCAATCCAGTTGGGCCTCTGACGTCTTGATTCTGCGAGTAATCGTCGCACCCTCCTCGGGCTGGGGTTGTGGCGTTAGCTCCCCCGACAGGTAGCCGGGCAGCACCTCCATCAGCAGGTCCGCTCCCATCTCCGCCAGCCGCGCTTCCAAGTCACCCGCCGTCTCCTCCGGGCCAATCCCCGTCTCGCGCATCGCCAGAACCGGTCCGGTATCCAGGCCCTCATCCAGCTTCATAATCGTCACACCGGTGACGTCGTCGCCGGCAAGCAAAGCCCCCTGAACAGGCGAAGCGCCTCGCCATCTTGGCAGCAGCGATGCATGCACATTCAGGAAGCCAAGAGGCGGAATCTCCAGAACGGAGGCCGGCAGGATCTGCCCATAGGCAGCCACCACCGCCACATCCGGCGACCACGCACGGAGTTGCGCCGCCGCTTCGGCATCGTTGCGCAAGCGCTTAGGCTGGAACACGGGAATGCCTTCGGCAACAGCCAGCTCTTTGACAGGCGGCACCGTCACGTGACGCCCTCGTCCAGATCGCCGATCCGGCTGCGTCACGACGCCCACGACGTGATAGCGTTCCGCTAATCGCTCCAACGTGGGGAGTGCAAATTCCGGTGTTCCCATGAAAATAACGCGGGCTTCCACACGTGTAATTCTAACATAATGTGGCCTCTGATCAAGTATATCGAACTACGGCAGAGGGGTGACCCCCTTCTTCAGAATGATGTTGCCGTACTTCGCGGTCTCACCGGTCATGACCACGGCAAAGGCCGATTTCGTGCGCTCGTAGAAGGCAAACCGCTCAATGCGGGCGATGGCAGGGGTCTCGGGCCAGTATCGATCGATCGCCGCCCGGTAGCTCGCCTCCACGGACGGGTCCAGCGCATCGCCGGGCACCGGCGCCATCATCATCACCGGGCTATCGACGTAGCCGTCGAGCACGAAGAGCGGCAAGATAGCATCCAGCAGGTCGGCCACGCGAAGGCCATCGGCCCGTATCACCCGATCGTTGAAGGTCTCGCCCGGGAAGTGGGCATCGGCCAGAACGATCTCATCGCCGTGCCCCATCCGATAGAGCACACTCAGCAGCTCAGGACTCAACAGGGGAGAGATTCCGACTAACATGGATAACCTCCTTCTCGATAATGGGTTGTCAGATACCTTGTCAGAACCTATGAAACCACGACGACCGTGTGAATGGCGAGCGCGGGCAGCCGGACCACCAGCGTACCGTCGTCCCACGTCGCGTCCACAGGCCCCTCCGGCACGCGCGTCACCGATACCGGCGGTGCGTCCATCCTGATTCGCAGCGTCAGTGGGCCCACCGGAGGGATGTAGTCGCGGATGGTATAGGCCGAGGTCACCTGCATCTCGGCAAGGTTCGTGAGATGGACCAACAGATTGCCGTCTTTGCGCCGCACGGCCAAATCCACGCAAGGTGGACCCTCGATCTCCACCAGGGGAGCGGGGAAGACCGCCCGGACCACCTCAGCCAAGAAGACCCGCACCTGTGGCGTGTGACAGCGCAGGTGGACGCTCCCTAGCGGGCCGTAGATCGCCGCGATCTTGCCCGCGCCCACAGCGTTGACGGTGGCTGCCGGAACGCTACCTTTGCGGGAATCGTGAGTGGGATAGCGATAGCCGACGACGTCCCCCGTGGTGGGCGTGACAGGCTGCCAGAGACCCTCACACATCCCCATCGGGCGCATCGCCCCCAGATAGTCCCGACACTCCTGGGGCTCGCCCTCCAGCGTCACCCCCAGCTCCTCGGCAAAGAGGCCGGCTGTCTCAGACCCGATCAGAACCAGGCTGCCGCCGCCATGGACATAGTCGACGAGCGCCTGACGGAAATCGGACGCGAGCGTGTGCACCTCCGGCAAGACAACCACCGGGTACGCATCAAGCCGGTCCTGGATCTGGTGTTCTGCCAACACGTCGACGGAATAGCCACCCTCCAGCAGCGCGTGCAGGGCACCGTGGAGGGCGTTGTGCTCGCCCTCCCACGCCCGGAGGACGCTGTTGGTCTTGTCATAGAAGGCGGCGCTGGACAAGAGCAGGGCCACCTGCGGCACGCTCTCGGTCTTGTGAGAGACCGCCTGGCGAGCCCGGCAGAAGTCCGCCACCTCGCCCAGCACGCCCACAAACTGGTCGTCGACCCAGCCGGCGCGCGTGGGTTGGTAGTAGACCTGAAAGCCACCGCCCTGCGCCAGGACGACCGCGGCCTCCTGCTTCAAATGGACCGCAGGCTTGTACGAGCGGTGGCGGGTGCTGCCGTCGCCCCACCATGAGAAGCCCCAAGCCATCAGATCCCAGGGCATGCCGGTACTAGCGATGTACCGGGCCTCAAAGCGGGCGGTGTTGACGGAGTCCTGGGCGCTGTAATCGCCCGAGATGAAGTCGAGCGGTGCACGGACCGGGCGTGGGGCGAAGCCCGTGTACATCCAGTTGCTGGTGATCTCCAGATCCTGCCGGAAGGCGTGAAGCTCATCCAGGTAGTGGGTCAGGTAACGCTCAAACTGCTCCCGGTGAAAGGCCAACCACGCATGCCAGTGGGGCTCCTGTGCGGAAAGGGGCGCGTGCTTTAGTCCGGTGGCCTGCTCCCAGGCAGTGAGAGCCATCGGGCTGTAGTCAACCACCGTACCCCAGCACTCGCCGTCGATCCAGGCACCGTCCAAATCATAGGCCCCAAAGACCTCCTTGAGCTGGGGAAGCATAAGCTCATCGACGTAGGGCCCGAAGGTGCTGGTGGCCCCGTTGGGGGCGGGCTCGCCCCCGGCGGTCCGTGCGGCCCACTCGGGGTGCTGTGCCACTGCCTGCTGATCGATGACGCCGGAGTAGTGGATGAAGAGCCCTACGCCATAGCGTTGGGTCACCTTGCGCCAGATTGCGAGGGCATCCTTCACGATACCGGGCGACGGCGTTCCGACCTTCGTGGGATAACTGGCAAAGCCCGGGTGCCCCTTACAGTCTTGCTGTATGTAGTCGGGGCGCACCCGCTCGAGCAGGCGCTCAATCATCGGCTCCGTCACATCGGCGCCGAGCTCCGTGTCATGTACATTGGCGTGCAAGTCAAAATGGATTCCGAAAAACGCGTCCCGGCGAGATACCATCACACCTCCTGATCGTGCGTCGATGCCGGCCTGCGCTATCGCGCTAGCATACTACGGCGAGTATAGGTCGGATGAACGAAACCACAAAGCAGGGCACCTATGGGGGAAGCGTGATATAATGTAGACACTGTACTTACAAACATCCTGGTCTCACTGTGCGCCTCTCTTGCCCAGAAGATGGACCATGGTTCCCTGAGGAGTCTATGTGACCTATAGCTTCAGGCGGGTTCTCTATATCACCTATCTAGCCTTCTTCAAAGCCAAGAACACCTTGGCCAGGCTCACACCCAAGCGCCTTTTCGTCCTTGTGGTCTTCTACACCATCTACATTGTTGTGGAGATCATCACCTGGCTCAGCTTCGGCCTCGATGAGATCTTCTTCCGCGGTTACCACCGGCAAGAGGTCAAGCAACCGGTCTTCATTGTGGGCAATCCTCGTAGCGGCACGACGTTTCTGCATCGCCTGCTCGCAAGAGATGAGAAGAACTTCAGCAGCATCCACCTCTGGGAGATCCTCTTCGCGCCTTCGGTCACACAACGGAAGGTCGCGTGGGCCGTCGCGGCACTGGATCGTTCCCTGGGTGGCCTACTTCACCGGATCCTGCATTGGTTTGATCGTCACTTCGTCAGTGCCTCCAACGTGATGCACAAGATGAGCCTCGTGGTCCCCGAGGAGGACGAGTACTTCCTTATCCATCAGGGTGCCACGATCATAGCCGGCCTTTTCTTCGGCTTCCCCCGCGCCACCTATCCCTTCGTCTTCTTTGACACGCAGCTCTCTCGCGTCGAGAAGCGGAAGATTATGCGCTTCTACTACCATTGCCTGCAACGGCATCTCTTTGCCCACAGAGAGACGCGCGCCATTCTGTCCAAGAACCCGTTCTTCACACCGAAGGTGGATGCCCTCTATACACGGTTTCCCAGCGCCAAGATCATCTACCTTGCCCGCAATCCCCTTAAGGTCGTGCCGTCCTACGCCAGCCTCTCCGCACATTGGTGGCGGATGTTTGCAGATCCCGATAAGCGGTACCCGCACGCCGAGTACATCCTGCGCGCCACCCAGCATTGGTACCGCTATCCGGTCGAGAGGTTGGAGCAAGCTCCGCGGGAGAGCCGAGTCCTGGTCAACTTCCATGAGTTGGTCGCCGATCCAGAGAAGGTCGTCACGGAGATCTACGAGCAACTGGGACTGGAGATCAGCCCGGAGTTCGCGGGGATCTTGCGCGAGGCGAGTGAAAAGGCTTGCGAACACACCAGCAACCACGAATACTCCCTGGAGGGCGTAGGCTTCACCAAGGAGCAGATCTTGTCGACCTATCGGGATGTCTATGAACGCTGGGGATTCGATCCCAACATCATCTAGTCGATAGCGGCACAGCGATTCTGCTAGCTGCTGGAACCTCAGGCGGCCTCAGAGCGTCTAGGAGTCAGGAGGTGCTATGAACAAGCCAATTGCATCCGCGTCCCGTCCGTTCGTTCTGATTGCCGTGGTGGCCTTGACCGTGCTATCGACGGCTTGTGGCCTCTTTGCGCCGCGTGTCGATACACCCACGCCCGAGCCATCTGCCACCCCCCGCCCTACCTCAACCACGGTTCCGGCCCGACCCGTCGTGCCCTACACGCCGGTCCCATCGGATATGCTGTCTCCGATCCTCCTGCAACGCAGTCCCAAGCAGGGACAGGCGTTGCCGCCGGACGGACGCATCGAGCTGGTCTTCGACAAACCTATGGACCGGCAGACGGTTGCCAGCGCCCTACAGGTCGAGCGGGCGGGCGGCGGAGAAGCCGTCAGCGGTGCACTCTCCTGGGCGAACGACCGCACGGTCAGCTTCAGGCCAAACACGGCGCTGCCGCGAGGCACCACGTTCGACGTCATCCTGACACAGGATGCCAAAGCGCTCTCCGGCGAACCCCTGCGCGAGCCCTACGCGTTCCGCTTCAGCACCGTTGGCCCGCTAGAGGTGGCACAGGTCATCCCCGCACCTGGATCAGAGGATGTCGAAACAGACGCCACGATCACGGTCATTTTCAACCGGCCCGTCGTTCCCCTGACGACCATCGCGGAGATGGCATCCTTTCCAGACCCACTAATGTTTGAGCCAGCCGTCGAAGGAACCGGCGAGTGGCTGAACACCTCCATCTATGTCTTCAAGTTGGATGAACCCTTAGCTGGGGGGATCGCGTACCGCGTAACGGTCAGCGCGGACCTCGAGGACCTGTCCGGCGCCACCCTCCTGGAGCCGTATATGTGGCGCTTCAGCACCGTGCCGCCGAAGGTGAGCTGGGTCCGCCCCCGAGAAGACACAACGCTCGTCGACATCAACACCGCCATCACGGTGGAGTTCAACCAGCCGGTGAGCCCGGCCTCCGCCCAAGGCGCCTTCAGTCTCCGCGGCAGTGGTGTCCTGGCGACCGCAGTTCGCGGCAGCTATCGCGTCGAAGACAGCACCTTGACCTTCACGCCAACCGCGCCGCTGGATTTCGACACCCGCTATACGGTCGAGGTCGATGCGGGGGTCACCTCCACAGCGGGCGGTCGCGGGATGACCGACCCTTATACTTGGGAGTTCACCACGGTCCCCCTGCCCCGGATTGTGGAGACCTTCCCGGCGGACGGAGATCGCGACGCCTCCCCCTACACCGATTTCCGCATCGTCTTCAATGCCCCCATCGACCCGGCAACTGTGATGCCCAATCTCACCATGTCGCCGCCGCTATCGGTGACGCAGGTGCACACCTATTTCTCGCAGTACGACAACACCTTCGTGCTGTACTTCGGCGCCGAACCCTCGACGGACTACACCGTTGAGATCACGGACGGCATCGCCGATCCCTATGGCAATACCATCCCCCGGGGCCGGACCGTGCGTTTCCGCACCGCCGCGCTGCCGCCCACCTACCAACTGCGGACACCCGACTTCGTCGGAACCTACGATGCCGGCCTGCCGGCCCAGCTCGTCGTCGGACACATCAACCTCACCAGGCTCTCCTTGCGGCTCTATACGCTGCCCTCGAGCGCGCTGACCACATCGCCGTGGGAATGGCAGGATCGCGACAAGACGCTCCCACGGGACGCCCTTATCCGGGAGTGGGAGGAGACGCTACAGGCGCCGCTCAACGAACAGCGGTACACCGTGATCGACTTGACGGAGGCGGCGGCCGGCACACTATCCCCGGGGCTTTACCTGCTGGACGTCGCCGCGCCGGAGATCCGGCAGGACGAATGGCGCCGCACGCAACGTCATCTCTTGGTCGTCTCCGAGCTGAACCTCACGCTGAAGAACAGCCCTGCCGATATTATGGTTTGGGCCGTCGATCTGGCATCGGGTGATCCCGTGCCCAATCTCGATCTGAATGTGATCGACCTCTACGATGGGCTGCGGGAGCGCGTCCGGACCGGTGGCGACGGCATTGCCCGGTTGGAGCTTCCGCGCGACTACCGCAACCTCATCGTTATGAGTGAGGAGCCCTTCGCCGCCGTCTCCTCGGAATGGGGCCGTGGCATCGGTCCCTGGGACTTCGGCGTCAGCGAGGGCGTGTCAGCACAATCCTACCGGACCTACCTCTACACCGACCGGACGATCTATCGTCCCGGGCAAACCGTGACCTACAAGGGCGTCATCCGCGCCGAGGACGATGCCGAATACAGCCTACCGGGGCTTTCGGCGGTTGAGATCGTCATTCGCAGCGCAACCGGTGAGGAGATCGCAAGCGAACGCCTGCCGCTCAGCGAACTGGGCACCTTCGCTGGTTCGGTCACGCTTTCGGAGGGCGCGCCACTGGGTGAGTACGTGATCAGCGCCGAGTTCGCCGATGGCTACGGCCAAACCTTCTTCACGGTAGCAGCCTACCGCGCCCCGGAGTTCCAGACCACCGTTGCGTTCGACCGGGATGAATACCAGCGGGGTGACAATCTCCAAGCCACAGTTGAGCTGGCCTACTTCTTCGGGGGGCCGCTGGCAGATACCGAGGTGGCCTGGACCGTCCTTGCGGAGCCGGCAACGTTTGAGCCTCCATGGGGAGGCCGGTACACCTTCAGCGACACCGACGATCCCTATCGTTGCTTCGACTGCTGGTGGTGGTATGAACCGCCCAGCCCAGAGCCCCTGCTGAGTGGTCGGGGCATGACGGATAGCGCGGGACAGTTGTCGGTGACGGTCAACGGTCAGGAGCTCGCTGAGCTTCTCGACAAGGGGACCCGGCGCGTCACCTTTGAGGCCACCGCTACCGGTCCCGACAACCAAGAGATCGCCGGACGGACGGCTGCAACCGTGCATCCGGGACCCTACTACATTGGGTTGCAGCCACGCACCTATGTCAGCCAGGCCGGAGACGAGAGTGAGATCGATCTGATCGCCGTCGATTGGCAGGGCGAGCGCCTGCCCGGTCGCGAAGTCAAAGTCAGCTTCTACCGCTACGAATGGGTCAACACCTTCATCGAGAACGACTCCGGCGGCGGTCGCTGGACGTGGGAGACCAAGGAGACGTGGGTTGCCGAAGCCACAGCCACCACGGACAATCTTGGCGAAGCTGTCGCAAGCTTCGTGCCCGAGACAGGCGGAACCTACCACGTCATCGCAGAGCCGGCAGCACCCACGAGCGAGACCGAGGCGATTCGTTCCTCGATCTTCATCTGGGTTGCCGGCGAGGATACCGTCGCCTGGCGTCGGGAGAACCACGATCGCATCACCCTCGTCAGCGACAAAACAACCTATGAGGTCGGTGAGACTGCCGAAATCCTGATCCCATCGCCGTTGGAGGCGCCGCATCTCGCGCTGATCACGGTCGAGCGGGAGGGCATCCGACGCTACGATACCCTCCGCCTGGAGAACAACAGCGCGATCTATCGCCTGCCCATCGAGGAAGGCGACATCCCCAACATCTACGTCTCGGTCGTGCTCGTCGCGCCGCGGCGCGATGGCCCTGCCGAGTTCAAGATGGGCCTGCTGCCGCTAGAGGTGAGCACAGCCCCGAAGACGCTCTCTGTGGAAGTCGCAGCGGAGCCGCAACAGGCCCAGCCGGGCGACGAGGTCACCTACGCACTAACGGCCCGCGACCCAGCGGGTAATCCGGTTGCCGGTGCGGAGCTATCCCTGGACGTCGTCGACAAAGCCGTGCTGAGCCTCAAGCCCCGCACGGAGGATATCCTGAGCAGTCTCTATGCGCGCCGACAGCTTGAGGTCGCCACGGCGAGTGCGCTCAGCGTCTCGGTGAACCGCTATCAAGAGGAACTGGCTGAGGATCTTGACCTGACCCGGCAGGCTGCAGATGCTTTCGGCATGGGCGGGGGCGCCGAGGAGGAGGCCGCGGAGGAACCGGTCATGGAGGCACCGATGGCGCCGGAGCCGACCGCGATGGATGACGCCGGCGAGGGCGCGAGCAGAGGTCTTGACCTGCCACCAGATGTGGCGGTCAGGGAGGAGTTCAACGACACCGCGGCTTGGCGTCCGCAACTGATCACAGACGATGCCGGGCGTGCCGCGGTCACCATCAAGCTGCCCGACAACACGACCACCTGGGTCGCCCGCGCCGTGGGCCTCACAGCTTCAACGCTGGTCGGAGAGAACAAAGCGGAGGTCGTGGCGACGAAGCCACTGCTGATCCGTCCCGTCGCACCACGCTTCTTCGTGGTCGATGACCGGGCGCAGCTCGCTGCGAACGTGAGCAACAACACCGCAGAGACGCTCGAGGTCGCCGTGAGGTTGAGCAGCACAGGTGTCGTCATCAGCGACGAGACGGCGGCAGAACAGACCGTCTCGATTCCGCCGCGGAGCGAGACCAAGGTGACCTGGTGGGTGACCGTGACCGATGTTCCGGAGTCGGAGCTGGTCTTCAGCGCGATGGCGGGAGACTACGCCGACGCCAGCAAACCCCGCTTGACAACAGGTCCGGAGGGCTCTCTGCTGGTGCTGCGGTATACCGCGCCCGACACTGTCGGCACTGCCGGACAGCTGGTCGAGGGCGGTGCGCAGACAGAGGCCATCGCCCTGCCGCCGGAGTACGATGACCGGCGAGGTCAGTTGACCGTACAGCTGGACCCAAGCCTGGCAGCCGGCATGCAAGAGGGGCTGGATTACCTGGAGCACTATGAGTATGAGTGCACGGAACAGACGGTAAGCCGGTTCCTGCCGAATGTGCTCACGTACAATGCCCTGCAATCCCTGGGCATTGACAATCCAGAGCTGGCGGAGAAGCTGCCCGATCTGGTGGAGGAAGGTCTCGCCAAGCTCCGCAGCCAGCAGAACCCCGACGGCGGGTGGGGATGGTGGCACCGGCCGCAGCGACGCGAGAGCAACGCCTACGTGAGCGCCTACGTCGTCTTCGCGCTTCTGAAAGCAGATGCCGCAGGCTTCCAGGTGGACGCCCAGATGCTGGCGGCGGGCATTGACTACCTGCAGTCGCAGATCGCCGCCGTTCGGGATCTCGACCACTATCGCGAGGCCAACCGGCAGGCTTGGTTGCTCTACGTGTTGGCTGAAGCCAGTGCCGCCAACCGCAATGATATCGACGTGCTCTACGAAAATCGGGACAAGCTGAGCACGTACGCCCGTGCCTACCTGGCCCAGGCGATCTGGCTGGATGCGCCGGGGGACGCCCGCTTGAGCACCCTACTCTCCGACCTGAACAACGCCGCGATCATGAGCGCCACCGGAGCACACTGGGAGGAGTCCAACTACGACTGGTGGGCAATGAACACCGACACACGCTCCACAGCCATCGTTCTGGACACGCTGGCGAA
>JAFGNI010000190.1 GCA_016927095.1 Anaerolineae bacterium
GCATCGCGCTTCGGGTTCGCCAGCATCACACGGTCCATTGCATCGCCTTCAACCTCGTCTTCGCCGGCGACGTCGACCAGGATAGCATAGCGGTGGCCGGGCTCGGGCTCGTGGCGTCTCTCGTGGTTCCCGTGCATCAGGGCGCGGCGCTGTGGCGGGAACAGGCCTCCGGATCCATCGATGGGCTCAAGGTAGAACTGGGTGCGGATCAGGGGATGGTTGCGACCGAGGCGGGCCTCCTGGGCCTTCACAAACTCGCCATACAGGGGGACCTCTTGGGCGACCTCGCCGGCGTCGACGCGAAACACTCTCCTCAAGCCATCCTTAGCCTGCTTCTGCTCAAGCCAGGCGATGGTCTGGGCGAGGAAGGTGTCTGACGTCCAGGCTGTGCCGTAAAAGACGGTGGTCACGTTCGTGCTAGCTCCCATGGGCGTAAAGTCCTTGTCCCACTTGGCGGGCTCGATATCCTGGGCCTCGTCGGCCTCCAGCATCAGCGAGGCGGTGGCGCCAACCACGTTCGCGTGGGGCTCGGCGGAAAAGAAAAACGCTCGTGCAGCTCCCAGCTCCACGATGTATCCCTCTCTTCTCCTGTACTCGCCGGCATTCCAGCAGTTGTTCAAGCGGTCGGTCAGGCGGAGGATCGAGTTGATAGTCTGCGGCTTGAACGTTGGGGATCCCTTGACGACCGTGCCGCCGGCTCTTCTGTAGAGATTCAACAGGTAGGCTTCTAGCTGCGCTGATAGCTCGTTCTTGCCTGCCTGCCGGGACATCATCACGGCGAACGTCTCCCCGCGGTTGTGGAGGATCGAGTCGAGGATCGCATCGGCGGGGGCCAGCTGGTAGCGACGCAGGGGCCGGCCCACAATGAGCCGGCTGAAGTTGCGGATGTCGCTCAGCCAGTGCTTGATAGCAAGGACAGAATGAGCGAATGGAGAATGAGCGAATGGCGTCGGGCGCGATTCGCGAGGGCGCGTGAGTTTCGGATCTTTCATTCGCTGATTCTGTGATTCTGTCATTCATAGCGCGATGTCCGGTCTAGTCTGACAGAGCGCGTCGACCAGGGCCTCCAGGGCGTCGCGTCGCTCGTAGTAGAGGACCAGCTCGCGGGCCTTGGCAGCCTTACCGGTGCCATTCAAGTTGTCGTAGTCGATACCGAGTCGGAAGCAGAGGGCGCGGAGGTCTTCGGCGCTACAGCGGTCAATGAGGGCTGTTGCCAGACGGATTCTAAGCGGCACGCCTTCAGGGCTCTGACGAAATCTGCGGACGGCTGCCCGCAAAGCCTCCTCTCCGCTTGGGGTAACGTTTGAACGTTGGAACGTTTGAACGTTTGAACGTTCGTTCATAGGTCTGCTCCTAGTTCGTTGGAAAGCTCGTCGAGGGCTTGGGCGATGGCGCCGGCGATGCCGTCGGCTGCGGCGCCGGAGAGGGCGCGCTGATCCCGGAGGAGGCGGCCGAGGCGGGAGGCGTTCTGTCCGTGGAGGGCAAAGAGCTTGGCGAGGGCGGCGAGGTCGGAGTCGTGCGCCAAGCACCGGTCGATATACGCCGATAGCTTGATCTGCTTGCTCGCCAGGTCCTCAAAGACGTCTTCAATGCGCTCGAGCTTCCCGGCAGGGGCTTCGACCGGTAACGTGTCGGGGGGGCTGGCCTCCCCAACGACCGGCAGGGGCACGCCATCTGGGGGAGCCGGTCGGCTGCCGTCAACCCGCCCGGTGATGTGTACCAGCCCCGTGAGGTCTACCGGGCCGGGCTCAACCGGCGCAGCCATGCCGGCGTCGGCCGGATCGGCGGCGCAGCCGGCTGAACCGGCGCCGGAAGCGCGCCCGCCGTGGGCGACACATAGCGGTGGGCTGCTGCCGCGGACCGCCCAGGCTTTGCATGGGGTCCCGTCCCGGCGCGTAGCGCCGCAGCGGTGCGGCAGGTTCTTTGTCGGATCGGGTTCTGTCATAGGTCACTCCCCACCAGCGGGCCAGGCGAAAGGCCGTGCCGTAAAGAGCGCGTTCGATGTCATCAAGAGGCATGATCATCCATCCGGTAAGAGGAAGTTCTTTAGGAGGCGTTCTCAACAACCACCCTTATCATAGAACACATGTTCGGAGATTCAAGGGTACAGCCCCCACATTTTGTGGAAAACTGTGGAAAAATGCCCAGATGTTGGGGATTACGACCGCGAATTGGGGATAAGTGGCGACGGCGGGCGCGCGGTCGGCGCGATGACGGCAGCGGTCGGGCGCATCGGGCCAGGGGCCCAACCCGAGGCGCGGGGTCCAGTTAGTGGTCGGAGACCGAGCCGGCGCGCCGGATTCGGTCCACCTACCGGACGAACTGAACTGTCAGCGTGTGGAGTGTCCGGCGTCCCTGATGCGCCGGAACGCCGCGCTGTAGATGCCGGTGTACAGGTCGTCATCAGGTGCGACCGAGACCTCCTGACGCGACATTGGGCGATCGGTGAACCGGACAGGCGCCCCGCGCGCAAGCGTCACCGGCGTGCGCTCATCCGCCTCACCGCTCATCAGCACCGCAGCAGCTGCCAGGTCGTCTGCCATCGCCCGTTCGGTGACGCGCAGCGGACGCCCGTACAGATCCGGCTCACCGATCTCGCTCTGCACCCCCTCGAAGCCGGCCCAAGCAATCGCCACCCCGGTGATGCCGCGGCGCAGGTGAGGCACCCGGGAGTCGGTGAGCACAACACCCAGCGCTGTGGTGCCGGTCGCCTCGCAGAGCCGCTCCCAGAAGTCGCGCGCCCAAGCCCACGGCGCCTTCGGCCATAGAACCGCCGTCCCATCCGGCGTGTTCGAGAGGTCCACGCCGCCGTTCGCGATCCACGTGCCGTCCATCCGCGTGTAGTAGACACGCCCCCACCCCTGCGCGCTCTCCCCCACAAAGACGGCCTCCGCTTCGGACAGCACCAACGCCGCAAGCGCCGGGTGGGCAGCGAATGCCTTGGCATACTGCAGCTCCGTGGGCAGCGGCAGGTGGGTCCCAAACCGTGTCTCCAGCGCTCCCAGCCAGCCGTCGACAGGCGGCGCTAGCTGTGTCAGGTCTACCACGCGCCCCTGCGACACGGAGACTACTTTGGAGGTCACACAAATCACATCGCCTTCTCGCAGCGGCGCGATGCCCGCCAGAGACAGACTATCCATCAGCACCGACACCAGATCATCGCCACGTGTCACCAGCGGCGTCCGTACCGGAATCAGCTCCATCGTAGCACCTCCTTGACGTTGCCGACATCATAACACAATCGCCCAACTGCCGGTGGGGATTGACAGTTTCACAATTAAGTATATTATAATATAAGAAATATACTTTAATAGCCAGCCAGACACCCTCTCTCCTCCTGGCTGTCCATAGATGGAAAGCAAGGAGGATGCAATGGGCACAGTAGCGCACCATGTTGACGCTGCTATCGATGAGAGGTCGTTGATCCAGGGACGGGTGATTGAGCCCGGCCAAATGGGTTACGACACCGCCCGATCGGGCTGGAATCTGACCGTCGAGTACCGGCCGTCCCGGATTGTGGTAGCGCAGAGCGCTGAGGACGTCGCGGCGGCCGTGCAGATGGCCGGCAAGGCCGGCCTGGGCATTGCCGTCATGGCGACCGGCCACGGCCCTATCACACCGGCTGGCGCAGAGGCGCTGATGATCGTGACCTCAGAGATGACCGGCGTTGAGGTAGACCCGGCAACCCGGACCGCGTGGGTCGAAGCAGGAACGAAATGGGGGGCTGTGCTGTCAGCGGCTCAGCAACATGGCCTCGCCCCGCTGTTGGGCTCGTCACCCGACGTAGGCGCTGTGGGCTACACGCTGGGGGGTGGACTAGGTTGGCTCGCCCGCAAGTACGGGGTGTCCGCCGACAGTGTGCGCGCGTTCGAGGTCGTGACAACCGACGGCGAACGGCTTCACGTCAGTGAGATGGAGCACGCCGATCTATTCTGGGGGATGCGCGGCGGCGGGGGGAGTCTTGCCATCGTCACCCGGATGCAAATCGCGCTCCATCCCGTCACTACCGTCTATGCCGGCAACCTTCTCTATCCCGTTGGGATGGCTGCCGAGATCCTGGGCCGTTACTGCGCCTGGATGCCCTCACTACCCGAGGAGATGACCTCCTCTATAGTGCTGATGAACTTCCCGCCCTTCCCGATGGTGCCGGAACCCCTCCGCGGCAAGAGCTTCGCGATCGTGCGGGGCTGCTATGCCGGCGACGCGCAGGCTGGTGAGGAGCTTTTGAAGTCCTGGCGCTCCTGGCGCGAGCCGGCCATCGACCTCTTCCGGCCCATGCCCTTCGCGGAGGCCAGCACCATCAGCAATGACCCCGAAGACCCCTCACCCGGCGTCATCACCGGTGCCTGGCTCGGCGATCTTGGCCAGGAGGTCAGCGACACGCTCATGCGCTTCACCTTCCCGCTGGACGGCCCGCCGCCCCTCATCTTCACAGAGGTGCGGCACGTGGGTGGCGCCTCTGCGCGGGTAGATCCGGCCACAGCTGCTTACAGCAACCGCGACGCGGACTTGTTGCTGGATTCGGTGGCGATGGCGCCCACGCCGGAGGCCGCTGAAGCGGCCAAACGTCATATGCAGGCCATGAAAACCGCTCTGGGATCTCACCTCACGGGCCGCGTCTATATGAACTTCCTGGAGGTCGAGGAGTCGCGGGCGCGCATCGCCGACGCCTTCTCACCGGCCACCTACCAACGGCTCAGAGAGCTTAAGACCCGGTGGGATCCGGAGAACCGGTTACGGTATGGCTTCGCCATCGAGCCCCTGTCACGGCGATAGGCAATCAGTGCCAAAGCAAAGGCGGGTGTGCGCCCGGCGGGCGCACACCCGCCCCGTCACATATAAGTCACGGAACATTCGCCACCCGCAGAGCGTCACATGGTAGCAAGGCGCCCAGCCGCCCGCTGTCAGGTATGATGGTAGTCAGCGTGCCTTGACGAGATGGGTTTGAGCTGAGAGCGCAGAACGAGAACAAGGGTTACAGGATTCACACTGAGCGTGGGGCTATCCCATAGACAAAGAAGAGGAAGAGGATGAGGATGAGCATGACAAGACGCTTTGGGTTCGTAGTTTTCGTGGTCGCGGCCATGCTGGTGGCAGGATGCTCCCTGCTGCCGGGCGGGCCGGTCGCCGAACCGACCGTAGAGCCAACAGCCGAACCGACGTTGGGAGGCACGATATCTGGTGTGGCAAACGTGGAGAACGTTGACGTTCTGATTATGGAATCCTTCCCCGTGCAGGTAAGCGTCGTGGCGCAGGGCAACCTGCCGGATGGCTGCACGGAGCTGGCGGATTGGTCCGTGACGCGCGACGGCACCACCTTCAAGGTGACGCTCCCCACCGAGCGCCCTGCTGACGCGGTGTGCACGGAGGCGCTGGAGCCCTTCGAGGCGAGGATCCCCTTGGACGTCCTGGGGCTGGAGGCCGGCACCTACACGGTCGACGTGAACGGCGTCACCGCGACCTTCGAGCTGGCCGTCGACAAC
The DNA here is from genome assembly GCA_016927095.1 of Anaerolineae bacterium. The sequence goes on from JAFGNI010000190.1 coordinate 5,484, forward strand.
GTCCTGCAGGAAGAGCCGGACACGTCGGTCAACCCCTGTGAGGTCCTGCGCGCCGAGGGTGAGGCAGTCTTCACCAACCCCGCGGCAGGTTACTGCCTCCGCTACCCTGATGCCTTTACCGTTACCGAGCCCGAGCCGGACGTCGTCGTCATCCACGGTCCGGACTACAGTGGTGGCGGACTCGAACCGCTCTCGGGCTTTGTCAACATCCAAGCCACTGAGCCGGCGAACGGACGGACCGCCGCCGAGGTCTCCGACGGCCTCCTGGCGGCGATCACCGTCCCGGAAGGCACGATGATCGAGCGCGTCGACACGCTGCTCGGCGGCGTACCCGCCGTGGAGATCATTGCCGTGCCGGGCCAGCGCCTCGATTGGCACGTCGTCGCCGTGCAAAACGAGCGGGTCGTCCACCTCGTCTTCTCGCCCCTGGGCGAGGAGTACGGCGAGGCCGACGCCGACCGCGAGCTGCTCTACCAGAGCGTGATGGCCTCCTTCACCTTCCTGCAGGACGACGGCACCGTTGGCGAAGGGCAATGGCCCAACGCTGCACAGGCTGCCCGCTTCGTGCTCCAGCAGGCCGTCGGCGCCTCAGCGGGTCAGGTCACCATCGTCAGCGCCGAGCCGGCGGAGTTCAGCGACGCTTGCCTGGGCCTGGGTGGGCCTGCCGAGTCGTGCCTCGCCGCGATCACGCCCGGCTACATCGTCACCCTCTCCGTAGCGGGCCAGACCTATGTCTATCACACCGACGAGACCGGTGGTAGCATCCGGCTCGCGTCCGGGCCCCAGGTCGCCATAGGTTCTCCCCTGCTTTCGTGGCGGCAGGAGAGCGAGGATGGCTGCTCCGAGCTCGTGCTCGGCGCCAATGCCGGCGCTGCCGGCCTCTGTGACGCGCCCCACGTCACGGCCCCGCTGATGGCGGACTTCGTCACGCGTAATCTCAGCTATTTCGACCGCGCCTATGCCCCCTTCGAGGCCGACACGCCTGCCGGTAGCCTCGTCTTCACCGGGACGGGCGCGCTGGGTGCGATGCCCGTGGAGCAGCGCATGATCGCTGAATACGCCCGCGTGGCAGCCGGCGTCGTGCAATGGGGACGAATGGACGCTAACCAAGACCTGGCGATGAGAGTCAACCGCACCGGCGGCATCGCCGGCTTCTGCGATCACATCGCCATCTCCGTCACGGGTGAGGTCCATGTGGCATCCTGCAAGGCAGAGCCCGTCGATGACGTCGTCCAAGGCCGCCTCACAGCGCTGGAGCTGGAGCGCCTCTATGCCTGGCTCGACGCCTACGAGAGCTACGAATTCGCCCAGATGGACGACGCAGTCGCTGACAGCATGGACGTCCATCTCGTCTTCAATGGCACCGGCGACACCGGTATGCCCATCGAGGTAACCCAAGAGATCCTGACCTTCATGGACGAGCTCTATGCGCGGCTGGTCTTGGGCGAGCTACGCCCCGCCAACGCACCCTTCTGGCTGACCCTGCCCGACGGTTGGCAGGTGGGCCAGACCCGCGAGACCGTCCTCGGCACGCTCACGGTGATCGGCACCGACCCGATGAACCCCCGCGCCGAGAACAGCGCCATCTATGTAGCCGAGGCGGCAGACGTCACGCTCGAGCACGCCGTCAAGCGCATCTTCTGCGGCCCGTCCGACTGCGAGCCCGACGTCGAGCTGGTGGACACCACCGTCGCGGGCGTGCCCGCCCAGCGGTCCGTGCCGGCGGACGGCGTGGAGATTGCGTGGCACTTCCTCCAACACGCCGGCAGGACCATCACCTTCACCCTCTACGACCCCGAGACCAAGGCGACACTGCAAGAGACCATCGACACCATCCGGTGGGAGGACTGATAGAGGCTGGATACTGGATGCTGGATGCTGGGTGGTGGAGGCTGAATGCTGAATGCCGAAAGCTGACAGCTGAACGCTCGACGCGGCCGGCCCCCAATAACCTTACTCCCTACTCCTTGCATCCGCTAGGGCACTAGGGCGCTACGACGTTAGGACGTTAGGACGCTACGCCGCCGCCGTCGCGCCAACCCAACGCCAACCCACCACCAACGCAAGGCGACCGCACGCCCGCCGCTACCAACCCGGTTCGGGTGCATAATAGGATCTGAGAGGAGGGTGCTCAACCCCAAGGTCGCATAGACCCGGTGAGTTCCTTTCTTTGAGAATCTTTGGCGGGGGGCAGGAACGAGGGGCCATGCTAAATGAGCTTGGCCCCTCGTTCGGCGTGTTGGGCCGGGGAACGCGAACCCGCATCCCTCGCGGCTCCGTCGTGCTCGACCGCGCAAGCGAGGTTCTCATGGCCCAACGCCCACGGCGCACTTGGCGCCGACTCCCGAAATCCGATTGCAGCGCCGAGGCAGTTCTATTACAATCTGTCCAGCGCACACACGCAAGTTCGCCCGGAAGGAGCGCATCGCCTGGACGACCTAATCGCCGGCATCGAAGCCCTCGTGAAAGCGGAGAGGGCGGCCGCCAGAGGCCGCGACGCCACCATCGGTCACGGCTACGAGCACGTGGTCCGGGTGCGTCGCCACGCCCTCCGGATCGCAAGCGGTGGGAGGACGATCAATGCAACAGCTCCCTGAGCAGATAACGACCGAGCGCCTGACGCTGCGCCCCTATACCACCGGCGATGCGTCCTGGTACTACGCGATGAGCCTCCGCAACCGCGCCCACCTGGCGCAGTACGAGGCCGACAACCCGGCGATGTCCCTGGAGAGCGAGGCCGAGGCCGAGGCACTGATGCGCGACTTCGCCGCCGCCTGGGCCGGCCGGGACTACTTCTTCCTGGGCGCCTTCGACCGGCAGACCGGTGCCTTCGTCGCCCAAGTCGCGGTAGGACCCGTCGAGTGGGATCCGCCCTGCTTCGAGATCGGCTACTTCGCCGAGGTCGATCACGAGGGCCGGGGCTACGTCACAGAGGCGGTGCGCGGAGCGCTGCACTGGCTCTTCGACGGGCTCGACGCCGCCTGGGTGCGCCTGGAGTGCGACGACACCAACGTCCGCAGCTGGCGCCTCGCAGAGCGCGTCGGCTTCGCCCGCCAGAAGCACCTCCAAGGGGCCAAGCTGCAGCCGGACGGTACCGTCACCGGCACGCTCATCTACGGGATAAGGCGGGAAGATTGGGTTAAGGTCGCCGGGCCGTGAACAGACCCGGCTACTAGATCAAAGACCCTCCGGGCCTGTACCGTGCGTGGCGAGCGATCAAGTCAGCCCCAAAGGGGATTGCATTCAACTAGCCGGACGGGTTCACCCCCCGGCGGGCTCCTTCGGATCCATCAGCCGTGTCCCGTTCTCCGGCATCCATTCGGGCCACCCGTCCAGCCACGGCGGCTGCCGTACCGCCTGCACCCGGTCGCAGACGGGCAGATACGCCTTGAGATCGACGATGCGGGTGCCGTCAAAAGCATCGATATCGCTCACCGTCACGCGCCCCGCCGCCACGTCGACACCCAGAATCGGACAGGTCGTCATCGAGATGGGGTTGGGCCGGAAAGGCGAGCGCGTCGCGAAGACGCCGATCGACCGGTCGGGGGCGTAGGGCGGCTTGATGTGCAGGCGGGCGCGATCCGTGTCATTATCGAAGGCATCCGCCCACCAGAAGACCATCACGTGGCTGAACTGATCCAGGTCCTCGAGCGCCGACCGGTAGGGCGCGTCGATCGCCAAGACAACGCCCTTGTCTTCCCGCACGATACGGCCGATCGGCTCCATCCAGAACATCTCTCTACGTTGCGTCATACGCATCCCTCTCCCACTATCCGGCCTGTCAACGATCCTACATCCCAGTATAACGGAAACCCACCCATTCCTCCAGGCCTCGGCCCCAACACGCCTGGCCCACCTGCGCCCAAGGGCCTTCCCCGCGCCCACACCCTGCCTGCGTCCGCGCCCAAGGGCCTTTCTCCGCGCCCAAGGGCCTTCGGAAGGCCCTTGGGCGCTGCCGTGCCAGTCCCCCCGCACGCCCCACTTGACGCATTTCGAAGGTCACACTAGACTCTATTCGAGTCTTCGGAAGTGCCACCAACGTCCGACAAGCCGCAGGCCGGCAACCCCTCGATCCCCTCCGCTTCTGACCGACGCAAATGACATTGTTCCAACGGAATGGAGGTTCACAATGCTGCGCACGCTCTTTGGCATCTTCGTCATCTTGCACGGGCTCGTACACATGTGGTTTGTCGTCCTGAGCCGGCATTGGGTCCCCTTCGAGCCCGAGATGGGCTGGACCGGGAAGTCCTGGCTCTTCACACCCATCCTCGGCGACACGGCAACCCGCTGGGTAGCAACCATCCTGTATACGCTAGTGACGATCACCTTCGTCATCAGCGGCATCGGCACCCTCACCCGCGGCGAGGGGTGGCGGCCCCTGATGATCGCCTCAGCCGCCGCCTCCGCCGTCATGATCCTGCTCTTCTGGGACGGCGGGACGCAATACATCGTCCCCAAGGGCCTCATCGGCTTCCTGATCGATGTGGGCATCCTCGTCGCGCTCCTCGTCCTGACGTGGCCGCCGAGCAGGATGTGAGGTGCCTGGGCGTGCCGTCCTAGGAGCCGGCATCTTGGTTGGCTAACTGCTGACGCGCCGCCCGCCGATCGCGTCATCGCGTGCGCCGTTGTGGGAGAAACGGATGTCATTGTCAGCGGGGATGAAGACCTGCTGACGCTGAGGCGCGTCAGCGGCTTCCCGATCCACACGTGGCCCAGTTCGTAGCGCTGCTGGCGCTGGTGAAGTAGGAGACAGGATCAGCCGAGTCCAGAGGTGACGCCTTGGATATCGTCCGCGGTCTAGGGAGATGATTGAGACGTAGCGCTCACTCGCAGTACGGTCTCCGTCGTGACACCGGTTGCGAATCAGTCGCGGTGAGCTTGCTTGGCGCTCTCTACTCAGTTCTCCCCCGTCGGCGGGAACTCACCAAGCATTTCAGAAACCACAGCGCGGAGGCGCGGCAGGTCGCGATCGACCGCCAGCCACACGGCGTCAAGGTCGACCTCGGAGTAATGGTGAACGGGGATGTTCCGCATGCCGATGATCGCGCGCCAGGGGATCTCGGGATGGTCATCCTGAACAGCCATCGGCAGCGCTCGACAGGCCTCACCGATCATCTGTATGTGTGAGACCATCCACATCTGGATAAGCTCGTCCTGCTCGAACGCCGCGCGCCCTCTCACTGTATACCGTTGGATCCGGTCGATCGCCTCGAGGATGTCCGGGAGTCGCTCGCGGACGCTTCTCATAGCGGTTGGGCCTCGGACAGGACGCGATCCCGTATACGTTCACGCAACCCGGCCTCGGTCACGACATCGACGTCCCGTTCCAACAGGTCTTGCAGATCCATCAGCAGTGCACCAAGGTCCAGGAGGCTCCTGCCTGGCTCGAGGCGCACGAGGAAGTCAATGTCGCTCTCCTCATCATCCTCGCCGCGGGCTACAGAACCAAAGACGCGGACGTGCGTGGCGCCATGTAACCGTGCTAGCGTCAGGATCTCTTCGCGCTTCGCGTCCACCAGATCTCGTCCCGTCATCGTCCCACGCCGCATACCCGCGCCCTACGGTGCACGCCATCCGTTCTCCCTCCAGCATAGCACGGAATGGCCGGCGATGCCCTTGTCGCCCCCAAGTGCGCACGACCGCTGCCCGGTGCAGGCGGACATGAACTTGCGCGCTGCACGCCTACCGAGTATCCTCCTGTGAGGAGACGTCGTATCCCACCATCACGGATTGAGACAATCGATGACGCCAGGCGAGCGCGGCGAAGTGCTGGTCGCAATCATCAACACCCCTGCCGATCTCGAAATCGCGCGGGAACGCCACTGGTACCGCACCCCCGACAGAAGCGTCCACGTTTTGCTCAAGGACCGTTGGCCGCCGAACTGGCTGGCCTTCTATCAGCCCAAGGTCTTTGGCAAAGACGCGTATGCGGTGCGGTACTATGCCCGTGTCCTCGACATCCGGAGAGCGCGGCGCCGCGAGCTCTTCCCCGATGAGCCGACGACCGCGAAAACGGGCCGCGCGTACTACCAGCTCATCCTTAGTCCGCTGCAGCAATTGCCAGAGGCGATCCACAGCCGGCGCTGGCGCCGGATCGTCTTCATCCCGACAACGTGGCGCAAGCTCACCGAGGCGGTCGAGATCAACGATCTCTGGGACGAGAGCCCTCTGGAGGACCGGCTTTGGGCTGTCCTCAAGCGACATCAGATCCCTGCAGAACGCCAGCTCTATGTCGAATACCAGAAGCGCAACTACGCCTTGGACTTTGCGGTCCTCTGCCGCGAGGGCAAAATCGACATCGAGACCGACGGCGACACCTATCACACCGATCCGGCGCGGATCCCACTGGACAACCAACGTAACAACGACATCGGCAGCTTGGGCTGGCGCATTCTGCGGTTCAACACGTAAGGAGATCAACGAATCAGCAGAGACGGCGTGCATCCTTCAAGTGAAAGACAACATCAACCGTCTCGGCGGCCTTAGTGATGATGGGCTGATTCCTCGGCTCTTCAACACGGAGGATCCCGATGGCCCGGAGCAGCTGACGCTGTTCTGAGTGTCAGTGCGGAAAGCTCCAAGCTTGTCTATCGAGGCACGTAGTAGAGACCGCCACGGGCATCCCCGCACCGCGATATCAGCCATCACAGGACGTCGTTTCACCTCATTCTGGTTCGGTGCTTCTTTGATTGCAGCACGAAGACCACCTCCCCCCCGCCGTGCTCGCTCCCTTCTCGCCCTCATGCTGCCCAGCGGCTGGCGCTCCCGCCAGGGCCATCCTCAGTTTTGGATCCGCAACACGATCTTACCCCGCGTATGCCCGGTCTGGATCAGCGCGTGGGCCTGCCGGGCTTCGTGCAGGGGCAGGATCGTGCCCACATCGGGTCTCAGCCATCCCTCGTCGACCAGCCCCGCGATCCGGTTCAACACGGCATGGCCGGGCCGGGCGGCCGCGTGCGCGCCGCGCAGTCCCCGCGCGGCAGCGTCCGGACCGGGCACCGGGTTGGCGCAGATCGAGACCTGAATCCCGCCGTCCTTGAGGACGGTCCAGGAGCGGACCATCGTCTCCCGGGCGACGGCGTCGGTGGCATCGTCGGCCTCCCTGGGGATCGCGTCGATCAC
>JAFGNI010000191.1 GCA_016927095.1 Anaerolineae bacterium
TACCGTCCCGCCGGGGTGCGAGAACTTGATGGCGTTGTCCAGGAGATTGACGAGAACTTGAGCCACGCGGTCTCGATCCGCCCAGGCCAGGGGTGCGCCGGGCGCGCGCTCGATCTGTAGCGTGATCTGACGGGCCTGCGCCTGTGGCTTTAGGGGCTCCAAGGTGACCCGCGCAAGCTCGGCGAGGTCCAGGGGCTCGCGGCTCAGGTTCAGCGCCTCGGCGTCGGCTCGCGTCAACACCAGCAGATCGTTGACCAGCCGGATCAGGCGGTCGGTCTCCACCTCCACGGTCTCCAGGAAGCGGTCGCGAACCTCCACGTCGTCGACGGCGCCATCGCGCAGCGTCTCGACCGTGCCCTTGATCGCGGTCAGCGGCGTCCTGAGCTCGTGCGACACGTTGGCGACGAAGGTGGTTTGCATCTGGCGCGCCGCCTGCAGGCGGGTGGTCATATCGTTGAAGGTCCGGCTCAGTTGTCCCAGCTCATCCTGCGACCGGACCGGCACTTTGGCTGTGAAGGTCGCAGCTTTGGAGAAATCGCCCTGAGCCACAGCACCGGCGGCGGTGTTGAGGCGCTTGAGCGGGCGGGTGATCGCCTGCGATAGCGCCAGCCCCACCACGCCCGACAGCACCAGGCCTGCTGCGGTGGACCAGAGCCAGCGTCCGCGAAGGTCGCCCAACACGGCGGTGACGTCGCGCAGGGGCTGGGTCAGGTAGACGACGCCGACCCGTTCTCCCTCGACGAGCACCGGCATCGCTACAGCCATCAGGCGTTCCCCAAGCTCCTCTCGCGTGTCACCGGCGTAGCTGCCCTCCAGGGCGCGCTGGACGAGCGGGTTGTCCAAGAGGCTTTCCCCCGTCAGGAGCGCCGCGGAGTCCACCAGCACAACACCGTCGTTGTCGAGCACGTGAATCCGTGTCTCGAGCTGTGCGCCTAGCTGCAACGAGGTATCGGCCAGGTAGCTGAGGTCAAGATCGCTGGGCGCGATGGCCTCCCCGGGGATGGTCAGGTTGTCTGTTTGAAGGGCTAAGTTGCTGGCCTGGCGTTGCTGCAAGGTATTGGCCAGCGGCGACTGCTGCTCGACGGGCGGGCCGGCAATCATCGCGCCGGGGATTAGGGCCTGGGCCGTGATGCGCGCCTGTGCGGCGAGGCTCTCCTCTGTGGCCTCGAGAAAATAGCGCTCAAGCGAGGTGAGCAGCAGAAGCCCGGCTAAGCCCATCGCCAGCACGATCAGGCTAAGGTGGCTTAGGAGCAGCTTCGACCGCAGACTGCCGCGCATGATCAGGGCTCCAACTTGTACCCTACGCCACGCACTGTGACGATCAGATCGTGCTCGGGGTCGGCCTCGCGGAGCTTCGCGCGCAGCCGCTTGATCACGGCATCGACCACCCGCTGATCGCCCAGGTATTCGTAGCCCCAGACCTGCTCCAGCAGCTGTTCTCGGGTCAACACGCGGTTGGCTTGATCTGCTAGCGCGTGCAACACCTCGAACTCCAACGTGGTTAGGTCCAAGGGGGTCGCACCCCATCGCGCGACATATCGCCCTGGATCGACCGTCAGATTGCCGAGGTGGATGGCGGCTTCCGTGTCCGGGGGCCGCGCCTCAGCCTGAGCCGGCTGCTGCGCGCGCCGGAGGACGGCCTTTACGCGCGCGAGGAGTTCCCGGACGCTGAAGGGCTTGACCACATAGTCATCGGCGCCGAGCTCCAGCCCCAGCACGCGGTCGATCTCCTCGTCGCGTGCGGTCAGCATGATGATCGGGATATCAGGCTTGCCGAGGACGCGGCTCTCGCTGCGCAGCGTCCGGCAGACCTCGATGCCGTCCATCTTGGGGAGCATGAGGTCGAGGATGATGAGGTCGGGCTGCGCGTCGTGGGCCAGTGCCAACGCCTCAACGCCGTCCCAGGCCACGACGACCTCATAGTTGGCGCGTTGCAGGTTGTACGTCAGGACGTCGATGATGGGTTGTTCGTCATCGACGACCAGGATCTTCTCAGCCATGGTCGCCCCTGGGAACTGCTGTGGCAATGGTGTCCTGCATTGTGCATGTCCTTCCACGATGGTCGGGATGGGTCTGTGTCGCGCCGGCAGACCTTGATTTCATTCTAGCAAACATCCCTCCGCCGGTAAAGGCGTTCTGTGACAGGCACACGACAGGGGGCAGACAAAGTGGGTATATCGGGGTGTACTCTTGTCTTGTACACTGGAGCCTAGAATGTCATCCTGAGCGGGTCATGCGACCAAACACAGATCGAAAGCACGTCAGCGAAGGATCTCGTGCCCCAGTGCCGATCCATCTGCTACGTGTGGGATGCCTTCGCGCCAGGTGCAGGACAGCGTCAGGGCCGCTGTGCAACACAGCATATGCATTGCCTGACGTGGATCGCCAACCGCGACTGCCCTGTCCCCAGAAGTTGGGTCATTGACGTCTGTGAGAGCTGTGGTACCATGCCGCTCACTTATCAAGAGAGGTGGAGGGACCGGCCCTGTGAAGCCTCGGCAACCCGGGTGTGCGCCAGCAAGCTGGCGTTCGCTCATGGTGCCAACTCCGGCAGAACCTCAGCGGGCACAGGTTCTGGAAGATGAGCAAAGCTAAACCGCTGAGCGCCTCTTCAATCCGCTGAAGGGGCGTTTTTCTATGGCCCCGGCGCCTCTCTTGATCAAGACCTGAAGCTGCCGTTGTCCCGTGGCTGGGATATCCGTTCGGACCATTCGGAGGAGAGGAGTCACCCGTGAGCGATACAGCTGAGATGAGCACGAGGGCTGTCCACGCCGGCGAAGAGCGACGCAAGCCCTACGGCGCCCTGACCACCCCCATTGTCCAGACCTCGACCTACACCTTTGAGAACACCGCGGCGGTGCTGGCCTTCATGGCGCGCAAGGCCGAGCGCACTGCAGTGCGCGAGACCGGCGGCGACCTGCCCCTGCGGGACGAATACGGGCGCTACAGCAACCCCACGCAGAAGGCGGTTGAGGAGAAGCTAGCGGCATTGGAGCGCGCTGAGGGCGCCGTGCTCTTCTCCTCAGGGATGGCAGCGATCACGACCACGATGCTTTCGCTGCTTGCCACGGGTGACCACGCGATTGTCGTCCGCGATAGCTACCGGCGCACGCGCGAGTTCGCGACGACGTTCCTGCCGCGCCTGGGCATTGAGACGACGATGGTCGCCATTGGCGATCCGGACGGTTTGGCCGGGTCTATTCGTCCCAACACCCGTCTGATCTTCACGGAAACACCCACCAACCCCTATCTCCGCGTGATGGACCTGGCTGCGCTGTCAGGCCTGGCGCGGGAGCGGGGGATCACCACCGCGGTGGACAGCACCTTCGCCACACCACTCAACCTCCACCCGCTCGAGCTGGGCATCGACCTCGTCATCCACAGCGCGACCAAGTATCTCGGGGGTCACAACGATCTCTTGGCTGGGGCCGTGATGGGGCCGCACCGGCTGATCACCGAGATTGAGCACCTGCGGGGGCTGCTGGGAGGTGTTGGTGGGCCCAGCGATGCCTATTTGTTGCTGCGGGGGCTCAAGACGCTGCCCCTTCGCGTTGCGCGCCAGAACGAAAGTGCCCAGTGCATCGCCGAGTTTCTAGAGGGCCATCCCAAGATCGCGCGCGTCTACTA
>JAFGNI010000192.1 GCA_016927095.1 Anaerolineae bacterium
GCGGCCATGATCTCCATGGCTGCCAGGGCATCGTGGGGGTCGGCGGGCGGGGTGTCGTCGGGCACTCGCGCCCACAGGGCCACCGCATTCCCGGCGCCGTCGTAGGCCACGTCGGGATGGGCGTCCAGGAACCCGTCGTCGGTCAGGCCGGCCGTGGCGCTCCAGGTAGCACCATCCCAGCGGGAAGCGCGGATCTCTAACTGATCAGCCTGGTCGTCCACCCAGGCCAGCGTCACCGTGTCGTCGGCGGCGATGGCCAGGGCCGGGTCGGCGTAGGCATAGTCCATGGCCAGTGGGCCGGTGGCATTGGGAGCCTGGAGGCCGGCAGGCGCCTCGCGCAGGCGCCAGCCGGTGCTGCGCGGCTCGGGGGCATGGGCGTAAACGGACTGCCCACCAGGACCGGCCGCGACGTACTCGTACTCGGCCTCGTAGCCCTTTTCCCAGATCAGGAACTGGGCCTTGCCCCAGGCGTAGAGGCGGATGGTGAGGCTTTTCAGCAGGCTGGGGTCGGGCGGCAGGTTGAACTCGCCGCGCGGCTGGCCGCCCACGCCGCCTTCGACGTAGGCTACGCCCTCCACGCCGCTGGAGAGGGTGCCTTCGGCGGTGACATCCAGTCCCAGGACGAGGGGGCTCCACGCCAACTTGCCGCTGGCCTGCTCGTAGACGCCCAGTGTGGCGTCGGCCCCGGCGCCGATCTTGGCCTGAGCGTAGAGAAAGGGCAGCCAGGGGCTGAGCGGCACGCGGGGGGTGGACATCTCGCCCTCACCGCGCAGGCTGCCCTCTAGCTTGGTGAGGCGTAGTTGCTCAGCGGCGCGCACGGCGCCCGAGGCGGTGATGGTGGCCTTGACCGCGACTTTGCCCTTGACCTCCCCCTCGAATTCGCCGCTGCCCTTGATGGCACCAGCCCCATCGGAGCGGAATTCGAGGCCCAACGACCAGGAGTCGATTTTGGGGCCGTATTCCTTTTTGAGCAGGTTGACCTTGTTCGCCGGGACGTCGAAATAGCCCGAAAGCGTCTCGTTGGGCCATTCGAAGGCGGCTTTATAGATGGCGATTTTGTCATAGGTAGCGCCGGGCGGTTCTGCTTCGGCGGTGACGACGGCGGCGCCCAGCCAGGCGGCGTTGTCGGCGCGCTGGAGGGTGAGCGTGTGGCTCTCGGATTCGAACCCGGCCCCGTTTTTGGCCCAGATGCGTAGGACGTTGGCCCCGGCTTGCAGGTCGCTGCCCAGGTTGTAGGCTTGTGAGGCGGCGGGGGCCCCGGCAGGATTGTTGACGTTGTGGACGGTGGCCGCACCGTTGAGTTCGTAGGTCACGCTATCGGGGTCGTCGGCGGTGGCGCCTGTGCCGCTGAGGTCACCGTTCCAATCCACCCAGGTATCAAAGTTGCCGGGCAGCGAGACGCCCGCCAAAAAAGTGCCGGGGCGGTAGCCGGTACGCACCTGCGTCAGGCGCGGGCGGGCATCCACCTCGGCGGACGATTGAGTGGCGTTGTTGAGATTGCTGATTTCGTTGATCTGATCGGTGGGGTCGGTGGCGACGGTGAGTTGCACGGTGGCCTGCCCCTTGCCCGCCGTGAGCAGGTCGGTGAGGTCCCAATCGAGGTGCAGCACCGTGCTGGCATCGGCGGCCAGGCTGGCGATGGTGCGGGTGTCGCTCCAGCCGCCCCTATCTCTGAGCTGCACCTGGAAATCGACAGCCGGGGCCCGGCCGGTGTTGCGTACCGTCACGTCTACCGGCAAGACATAGCGCCCGGCACTGTAAGCTGCAGTGGCTGGGGCGAGGGTGAAGGGGTCCACGCTCAGGTCGGGATTTGCCTGTCCGTGCACGACAAAGTATTGGTGGTTCCCAACGTCGTTCTGATCCATGGGACAGGCAATGGTTTGCCCGTCGTAGGAAAGGGCGGCGGTGTCACACGCCGGGCCGGGCGCAATGGCCGTCACGGGATCAAAGGCTCCATCGCGACCGGCGATCCACAGCGCATAGGCATGCACCAGCCCATCCTCAAAAAGCACGTGTTGGCCATCCTGGGTGATTCCGCTCAAGGTATGGTAGCCCAGCGACGCAGATACCGGGTTGGCGTACTGCGGATTGCCACTCGCGTGTTGGATATAATAGGTACCGCCGGAATAGGGTGGGTTGTAGGCCACCCAGTTGCCTTCGGCATTGAGATCAAAGACATAGTTGAGGTTCACCACCGTGGGCGTGGACAGGCGATACCAGCCGTCGCCGCCGTTGAAATAGATGCCCGATTCGGGAAGGGTGCCCCCGCTCTCGCCGCTGATGGTGAGCAGGATGGCCGTTGTTTCGCCGGCATAGTCCACCCGGAGAGGATCGTAGGAATACAGGCGCCCGCCTGCTGGGAGTACGCTCTCCAAGCTCTCACCCCACACGTCCACCACCTGGGGATTGGCCAATTCTGCGGTGCAAACGCGATACAACCGGTGTGTACCGCCGGGTATGTCGCAGCTCCATTGCCATGCCGGGGTCCGTCCGTATGCGGACGGCTGTAACGTGCATTGCCACCTTTCCCCCGAAATCAGGAAAACGTGCCGGCCATCGCCGCTCAGTGCAACCAGTGAGCCGGATGATGGCCAGAGACAGACCTTTGTGCCCACACGAGGGTCCGAATAACAGGGCGTGACCCGGGCGCTGGTCTGGGTGTCTGCGTCATAGAGATAGTAGCCGCACGAGGACGCGTCGTGTTCAAGAAGCCAGGCCGAACATTCTCGATAGCGATCCTGTTTGAAATACAGGATCTTGTTGCCATCGTAACTGACGTCCAGCAGTCGCAGGCCCTTGATTTCTGGATCCCCTACACTGGTATCAAAAGCCAAGGGGCTCCCTATGCCGTCGCTGTTTGCCAGGTAAAGGGTACGGTCCGAGTCGTAGCCGCCGGGGGCGCCGTAGACAACCACCCGCCCACTGCCGCTCAGCAGGGCATCTTGAAAGGTTTGCTCTCCCGTGTTGGGGATGTTTGTGATCTGTACCAGCGTCATCTCGTCCACTACCTGGTATTCGCTGCTCTGCGCTGCGGTTGGCAACACGGGCTCCAATACCACCACAACGACCAATACCAGGACCCATCCCAGGCAAAGGCTCGAACGCCATCCTTTTGTGCTCATCTTGACCTCCTACGAGTGGTTCAGCAGTCCTTGAAGCGCCAGCCGGACGCTGTAGCGCAATTGTGCGTCGACGTCGACCTCCTCCGGGGCATAGACCCAGTGCAGGATGGTGCCGCTCAGCAGGGCATCCAGGGCCCGCGCCGCCTGGCGCGCGTCGGTGGGTCTGAACTCGCCGCTCTCGATTCCTTCCTGAATGATGGCTTCCAACAGCGCTGAGGACCGGCCGATAAAGTCAGCCACCACCGCGCGGACGTCCTCGCGGCGCAGGCCCAGGGCGTAGAATTCGTAGAGGATGGGCATCAGGGGCAGCATCTCGGCTTCGTCGGCGATCAGCGCTTCGTAGTAGGCGGTCAACCGCTCGGTGGCGGTGCCCGGGCGGTCGTGGGCGGCCTGTAGATCGGCCAATTCCTGGGCAAAGAGGGCCTCGGCGATGGCCCGAATGAGGGCGTCTTTGCTGTCAAAGTAGAGGTAGATCGTGGCCTTGTTGATGCCGGCCTGGTCGGCAATGTCTTCCATGGTGGCCCGGTCGAACCCCTTCCCGGCAAAGAGAGCCGTAGCGGCCTCGATGATCTGTGCGGTGCGCTCCTCGCTCACATCAGGTTTGGGGGACACCTCGTCCTCCTATGAAAGTCTGCCATCACCGGTGCTGGCCTGATTCGCCGGAAACGCCTGGCCCGGCCAGGAGGCCGGGCATGGAGCGCCCCTGATGATAAGTAACCAACCGGTTAGTTATCTATTATATCGCGGTTCTCAGGGGATGTCAAGCAGTACCTCCACTGCTGGCTGCCTGCACCATGCTAAATCTTGGGCACCGGACGCCGGCGCTGTGCGAGGCTGTGGAGCACCTGGTCGCGACTCGACGCCCCGAGGGATCGTGGCCAATGTTCCCTTGGTGGGGCCGTACATCGCGCAAGAATCGGCGGCGGGCGCGGCCTTGGACGCGTGCCGGTGGCTCTTTACTCGATCGTTGTGACGATATCTAGCGGCGCACCACGCCTTCGCGCCAGGCATAGACGGCAGCCTGGGTGCGGTCTGCGAGGTGGAGCTTGCTCAGGATGTTGCTGACATAGCCCTTGACCGTCTTTTCGCTGAGGATCAGTCGCTCGGCGATCTCGGCGTTGGAAGCGCCCTCGGCGATCAGGCGCATTACCTCCATCTCGCGGTCGGTCAGCTCGGTAAAGGGGTTGGGCGTCTCGCTGCGCGCCCCGCGCAGCTCCTGCACGATGCGCGCAGCCACGCGCGGGTGGATCACGGCTTCGCCGCGCGCCGCCGCCCGCACCGCCGCCGCCAGCTCCTCGGGCGCCACGTCCTTGAGAAGGTAGGACAGCGCTCCCGCCTTGATGGCAGAAAAGATGTGCGCGTCCTCGTGGTACGAAGTCAGCACGACGACCTGGCTGCGTGGGCTCGCTCGGCGCACACGCCGCGTCGCCTCCACCCCATCCACCGCCGGCGCAGAGCCGGTTGCCGGGCCGGGCATTACCAGGTCCATCAACACGACGTCGGGCACATGGTCTGCTGCCAGGCGGACCGCTTCTTCGCCCGAAGCTGCCTCGCCGGCGATCGTGATGTCGGGCTGGGCTTCCAGGTAACCGCGCACCCCCTGGCGCACGATGGTGTGATCGTCTACGATGAGTACGGTGATCTGCTCGATCATCTCCTGATTCTCCCCCAGACTCTACTTCCCGGGTGTGCCCTCGGGCGCGCATCGTGCGAAGATGCGCGTGCCGGCTCCGGGCGCGCTCTCTACGATCAGCTCTCCTCCCAACGCTTTGATCCGCTCACGCATCGAGCGCAACCCCATCCCGGCACTGGCGGACGCCGGATCGAACCCGCGCCCATCATCGGCCACTTGCAGCACGATTGCCTCTGCGCCGCAATTGAGCGCGATCTCGACGTGCTGCGCGCGGCTGTGCTTGACGACGTTGGCCAACGCCTCTTGCGCCACGCGAAAGAGGGCCTGCTCGAGGACGATGGGCATGGCCTGGTGCCCCGTGACCGTGATGCGTGCCTCGATGCCCACCTGTCGTGCCCGTTCCTGGACGTGCTCGCGCAGCGCCGCGACCAGGCTCTTTCCTTCCAGGGGGACGGGTCGCAGCTCGTGGATCAGGCCTGTCAGCTCTTGCTGCGCCTGGCGCGACAGGACCAACGCCTCACCCACTTTCTGCCGCGCGGCGCCGGGGTTCCGCTCCCACAGCGTCTCTGCCGTGCCGAGCATCATGGTCGTGGCGAACACTTGCTGCTTGACACTGTCGTGCAGGTCGCGTGCCAGCCGGTTGCGCTCCTCCAGGGCAGCCAGCTCCTGGCGCACCTGGACCAGGTTCTGGATCTGCTCGGCCATCAGGCTTAGACGACGTGCCAGTTCGCCAATTTCGTCCGGCGAGGCGTCGTGCACTTTGGCGGTAAAATCCCCCCGACCCCACGCTTCTGTGACGTTGTCCAGCTCTTTCAGCCTGCGCACAAAGCCGCGGGCGGTCACCAGGCCAAACACTGTGCCGATGATGCCCGCCGCTACCGTGAAAAAGAGCAGGCTGCCCCCCAGGATCTGCAGCGAGCTGCTCAGGAAGGATAAGGGCAGCGCGGCAAAAGAGACAAAGCGCAGATAGAGCACACCCAACACGACATCCCCTTCACCCACCACCGGTTGGACGGCGAGGATGGTACCGCCAGAGACTCGGCGGATCGCCGGCTCTCCGCGCAGTGCCGCACGGACGAGGGCCACGCTTTCTTCCGATGCGAGCGGGTCCACAAACATCTCTTTCTGTCTCGATCCGGTGGAAGCGAGCGGCGCGCTGCACACCAACGTTTCTCCTGCCGATCCGAGGATCGCAGCGCAATCACCCTCTGACAAGGAGAGGAACATTTCGTTCTCATCGCTCTCCGTCGCTGCTTCGGCCTCGACGTTCAGAACGACCGCCTGAATCGACTCGGCAGGGAGGGCGTTCTGAAACCACGCTTCGAGCCCCACGTAGTCAGGCGGCGATGCTTCCAGGAAGGGGCGGATCTCTTCCGATACGCGGACGGACGCCTTCTCCAGCTCGTGCATCCAGAAAGATGGACGGCCAAAGTAGACGCCGACGCCGCACAAGGTCACCGCCTCGAGTGCCAACACCACGGCGACTGTGACCAGCGTATAAGAGAACGTTAGCTTCCAGCGTAGCCCGCGGAAGGGTGCCCACAGCCTTGTTAGACGCATCGCCTTATTATACACCCGTTATCGCTGCCTGTCAGCTTTTTACTCGTACCTCAACGCGTCGATCGGGTTCAGGCCCGCCGCACGGTTCGATGGATAGATGCCGAAAAAGACGCCCACCGCCGCCGAAAAGCCTGTCGCAAGGAGAACCGTCTGCCAGCTCACCACCGTATCCAGATCCTTCGCGAGGGCGGCGATCAGGTGCGAGCCGGCGGCGCCCAGCGCGATCCCGATCGCCCCGCCGAGCAGCGCCAGCACGATCGCCTCGACCAGGAACTGGATGCGAATGTCGCGTCGCCTGGCGCCCATGGCTTTGCGCACGCCGATCTCGCGCGTCCGTTCGGTCACCGACACGAGCATGATGTTCATGATGCCGATGCCGCCTACCAGCAGCGACACCCCGGCGATCGCCCCCAGAAACACCGTCAGTGCCCGGGTCATGTTGCCCGTGATCGACAGGATGTCTGTCTGTTTGACGATGCTGAAATCGTCCTCGTCGCGAAAGGCGATCTTGTGCCGCTGGCGCAGCAGGTCGGCGATGTTTTCGGAAACGGGATCGACCACCGTTTCGTCGACCACCTGTACATAGATCGTAGACAGGAGTGGCTCACCCCGGCGGCTGCGCATCCACGGATAGAGCCGGGCCTGGACCGTCGTCAACGGCACATAGACCGAGTCGTCGGCTCCGTCCAGCGTCGAGCCGCCCTTTTCCGCCAGGACGCCGATCACGCGGAACGGCACCCGGTTGATTTTGATCTTCTGCCCGATGGCATACGCGCCGTCGTCGAACAGCTTCTGATACAACTTGTGGCCCAGGACCACCACCCGCGACTTGGCGCTCACATCGTCCGAAGAGATGAATGTCCCGTCGGCAACCTGTAAGTGTCGCAGCGCCAGGTATTCGGGCGTGACGCCGACGACGCCGGTGTAGAGATCCTTTTTGCCCGCCGAGATGTCACCTTCGGCGCTCAGCTCTGGCGCGGTGCCGGTGACGTCGGGCACCAGGAATGGGTCGGCGATGGCTTGGTAGTCGCCGAGGGTCATCTCGGGAGAATCGTTCGAGTCGGCGTCGAGCGA
>JAFGNI010000770.1 GCA_016927095.1 Anaerolineae bacterium
CATCAACGTCCTCGTTGTCGGTTGGCAGCGCGCGGCCTTGGGCCTGGTGGGGCTGCTCCTCGTCGTGGCGCTCACCCGGCCCCAATGGGACCAGATGCGCTAGGTGCGTTTCACCTCTGGGGCAGTCATCACGCTGCCGGCGGGTACCCGGCATACGGCCTCTGTCTGTGCACCGGTTTCGGACGTGACGCCGTCAGGTAAACAGGTCGATCTGTAGGGGCGAGGCATTCCCGCATGCAACCTGGATCGGGTTACCTCCTGGCACGCGAGATCCCGGCTCGGAACAGACCCCGTGAACGGAATGCCTCGCCCCTGCACGGCTGACGACGACTGCAGACCGCAGCGTGGCAGTACTCATGCCATTGATGTCGGCCCCAATCTGAAACGCCCCCGATGCGCTAGGGCGATTTCGAAGATCCGCCGTCTATGATATACTAGCTGAGTACCCTCTGTCTCTCCCTGAGCACCGCAAGGTTCAACGTCCCTTCTCTTGCGAGCCGCGCTTCGCTGAAGATGCCTGTGCTGTGTGACATCTCGTAAGTGGTACCCGGAGGTTGATGACATGGTCTATGACGATCTGCACATCACGGTAATTGGCGCCGGACACGGCGGCAAGTCGATGGCCGCCGATCTGGCGATCAAGGGCTATCCCGTGACCCTTTACAATCGTACCACTGCGCACATTGAGGCGATTCAACTGCGCGGCGGCATCGAGCTCATCACCGAGGACGGTCGCGATCACTTCGGCAAGCTGACCAAGGCCACGGACGATCTCGACGAGGCGATCGAGGATGCGGACCTGATCATGGTCGTGGTCCCCGCGAGTGGCCACCGCGATATCGCACTGAGCGCCGCCACCTGCCTTCGAGATGACCAGGTGGTCTTGCTGAATCCCGGGCGCACCGGCGGCGCGCTGGAGTTCGCCGCGGGCCTGCGGGAGGCAGGCTGTACCGGCCGTCCCATCATCTGCGAGGCCGAGACCTTCCTCTTCGCGGCGCGCAGTATGGGGCCGGCTGAGGCGCGCATCTTCCGCACCAAGTTCTCCGTGCCGGTCGCGGCGATGCCTGCCGATCGCACAGAGGAGGCGCTCGCCCTCATCCACCGGGTCTATCCCCAGTTCATCCCGGCGCCCAACGTCCTCTACACCAGCCTCAATAACATGGGCGCGATCTTTCATCCGGCGCTCTCCCTGCTCAACGCCGGCTGGATCGAGCGCACCCGCGGCGACTTCGAGTTCTACATGGATGGTGTGACGCCCGCGACCGCGCGCGTCCTGGAGTCGCTGGACCGCGAGCGCGTCACCGTCGCCTCAGCACTGGGCATACGAGCGCAGACCGCGCAGGAGTGGTTGGCGCGGGCCTACAATGCTACGGGCGACAACCTGCACGAGGCCATGCACGCCAATGAGGGCTATGCCGGCATCAAGGCGCCGCCGCAGTTGCAGCATCGCTACATCTTCGAGGATGTGCCCTGCAGCCTCGTGCCCATCACCGAGTTTGGCCGTCAATATGGCGTCGCGACCGATACGATGCATGCGATGATCGGCCTGGCCAACATCATCCACGGCAAGGACTATTGGCGCGAGGGCCGCACACTCAGCCGCCTCGGGGTCGCTGACCTGTCGGTGCGGGAGCTGCACCGGTACGTGGAGACCGGAGCACGGTAAAGCAACGACGCCTGAGAATGTCGCCACAAACTACGGATATCGAGCCGGCGGGCGATACGTCGTCGGTGATTCATCGGTCCTACCATGAGAAGGAGTCGAGACGATGCGAATCCTAGCAGGGGCGCTGGCGGACTGCGTCCACGTCGCCGGCGTCCATCACTTCCTAAGCTTGGCTGCCCAGATGGATCACGAGGTCAGGTTCACCGGGCCGGCCACGGACGCCGAGACGTGGGCCGACATGGCCCGCGAGTTCCAGCCCGACGTCATCGGCGTCAGTTACCGTCTCACCCCGGAAACGGGGCGGCAGGCGTTGACCGACTTCTGGGGCGTGATGCAGGCCGCCGGCCTGGGGGATCGGACCTTCGTCTTCGGCGGCACGCCGCCGGTGGCCGCTGTTGCTCGCGAACTCGGCATCTTCGCCGCGATCTTTGACGGCACCGAGCCCGCCTCAGCCGTGATCCGTTTCCTCCGTGGTGGCCCGGACCAGGGCTCAGACCACGCGATCCCGCCCCAGTCCACGGTGGCCCGGATCCTCTGGAAGGCGCCCTATCCGCTGTTGCGGCACCACTTCGGCATCCCGGCCCGGACCATCGCGCCCACCGTGGCGGGCATCGCCCGAATCGCGGACGCCGAAGCACTCGACGTGGTCTCGCTGGGCGCGGACCAGGACGCGCAGGCGAACTTCTTCCGTCCCGACCTGCAGAACCCGAAGCGCACCGGCGCCGGCGGCGTCCCTTTCCGATCGGAGGACGACCTGGCGCAACTCTACGCCGCCTCTCGGCAGGGCAATTACCCGTTGACGCGCTCCTACTCGGGGACGGCTGACCTGCTGCGCTATGCCGAGGTGCTCGAGCGCACCATCCATAATGCCTGGTGTGCCACCTCGCTCTTCTGGTTCAACGCCATGGATCGGCGAGGGCCGATGAATCTGGAGACCTCGATCCGCGAGCATCAGGCTCTGATGGCCTGGCACGGCGCCCGAGACATCCCGGTGGAGGGCAACGAGCCCTACCACTGGGGCATGCGGGACGCCCCCGACGTGATCTCGGTCGTGGCGTCCTATCTCTACGCCTACAATGCCCGGCGCGCGGGGGTGCGTGACTACATCGCCACCTACATGTTCGAGAGCCCGCCGCTGCTCTCCAACCGGATGGACTTGGCCAAGGCGCTGGCCCAGATCCGGGTCGCGGAGACGGTCTTCCTGGGTGACCGGGACGGGGGATCCGACGATGGCGAGGGCGTCCGCCGCATCTGGCGCCAGACGCGAACCGGTCTGCTCAGCTATCCCGTTGATCCTGTCCGTGCTCGCGCCCATCTGGCGGAATCGGTCTACCTGCAGATGGCGATCAGCCCATCGATCGTCCACGTCGTGGGCTACTGCGAGGCCGACCACGCCGTGACGGCTGACGAGGTGATCGAGTCGGCAACGATGGCGCAGCAAGTGATTGAAACGGCGTTGGCGGGCCAAGCCGACATGACCCAGGACGCCCGTGTGCAGGCCCGGGTTGCGGCGTTGGTCGGCGAGGCTGACGTCCTCGTGGAGGCGATCCGCGCGCTTGGCGAAGACGAGACCGACGATCCCCTCTCCGACGCCGCGACGCTGGCGCGAGCCGTTCGCGTGGGCCTCCTGGACAGCCCGCAACTCCAACAGAATCCGGTGGCGCATGGCACCGTACGCACGCGCGCCATTGAGGGAGCGATAGAGGCTGTGGACGAAAACGGCAATCCTCTCACCGAGGAAGCGCGAATCCGGAAGCTGGGTCTCTCCAGGCTGTTGAGATCCTGAGACGCAAGCCGCGAAGGCTGACCCGATATCGTGCACCCCTGCCCGTTTGGTGTAAACTGAGATCGTTAACCGGAAGTGGCGAGAGCACCAAATGGAGCTAAGATGCCGGCTGTCGCCGTTGAGGCAGGAGGTGAGCGATGCAACCGATCGTTGACGGGCCGATGAGCCCGCGCTTCACAGCCCTGACGCTGGACGGCGACACACCGGACGTCGCCGGCATCCTGAGCCGTCTGCCGGCCGCGATGCGTGACACCTTTGACCAAGCCCCGACCGGCCCCTGCATCAGCTGGGGCATACCCTTTGACGTCGGCGTCCCGTTGCTGCTGGATGGCGAGCCGGTCGAGGTCACACTGCCGCCCACTACTGCCACGTGGTTTGTGGTGATGCACACCGCGGATCTCGCGGAGATGCCGGTTAGCAAGGATGGCCTCATCTCGCCGATGCGTGGCGGGGGCATGCTCAACCAACACGTCGCCGACTACGTCTTCGTCTACGACGATGGCACGGAGGCGCGTGTCCAGATCCGGCGCCGCCACCAGATCGGTTCCTACCGGCGACGCTGGGGCGAGAACTGCTTCCAGGCTGTGGCCCACCGGAAGCCCTCACCGGTCAACGCAGCCCACGAGCAACTCACCGCGGGCTGGGGGCAGACCCAGACCCGGGTCTTCCAAAACGACGGCGGTCCCTGGACTAACTGGCTCTGGGCCTGGGAGAATCCCAGCCCCGAGAAGCCCGTGGTCGGGTTGCGCTTGGAACCTATCGCCGGCTGTATGCTGGTCTTTGGCCTGGCGGCAGGCGATGTCTCTGACCAGCCGCTGCGTTGGCGCCGGCGCCGCAAGGCGCTGTTGACCCTGCCGGAGGGTGAGACACTGGACCGGCACCTCGATGATAGGGGATGCCTGGCACAGATTCAGCTTGACCTTGGCCAGGTGATCTCGGCCCTACCCCGACCCCGCTACCCCGATGACACCTGGGCAGACTCATACAACAACCAGCTCCCGGAGCCCTCAGGCGAGGAGGTACTCGTCGAGTACACAGCCCATCCTGACGCCGCCTTTCACCTCGCCCGCGCGCTACCGATAGATGATGCGCTGACCGAGCCCGCACAAGTGCCGGTAGCGAGCGTAGAGGCAGCGCCCTCACCGGCGGTCCCTCTGGCACCCATTCCGCCTGCGACCCAGCGCGTCACGCTGAGGGTCGTCGAGGCAGGCACGGCCCGTCCCGTCGCCGTGAAGCTCCACGTCCACGGCCCCTTCGATGAGTACCTTGCGCCTGTGGACCGCCATCGTATCATCAACCCGGCCTGGTTCGAGGACTACAG
>JAFGNI010000771.1 GCA_016927095.1 Anaerolineae bacterium
CCATTGAACGCTGCCTTCATCCCGCTGGTGCCGCTGGCCTCATTGGGCTTACGTGGCGTATTAAGCCACACATCGACCCCTTGAACCAGGTAGCGGGAGACATGCATGTCATAGTCCTCGACAAAGGCGATACGCCCACCGAACTTCGGATCACGCGCGTAGTTGTAGAGTCGCTGCAGCAATAGCTTCCCGGGATCATCCGCCGGGTGCGCCTTGCCGGCGAAGATCACCTGAACGGGCCGATAGGGATCGTGCACCAACCGCATCAGGCGGTCAAAATCCTGGAAGATCAGCGCGGCACGCTTATAGGTTGCAAAGCGGCGCGAGAAACCGATCACCAACGCGTTGGGATCCAGGAAAATGCCGGATGCCAGCAGCTCCTCCGGCGGCATCGAGCGCGTGATCCAGTCCTGGCGGGCACGCTCCCGGATCGTCGCGAACATCTTCTGCTTCAGAATGACATGCGCATCCCAGAGCTCCCCATCGGGGATCTCCTCGACGCGGGCCCACATCAGCGGATCGTCCTGACGCCTGACCCAATCCGGGCTGATGTAGTGCCGGTAGAGTCGGTGCATCGCCTCGCCGGTCCAGGAAGAGAGATGCACGCCGTTGGTTACGTGGCCGATAGGCACATCATCAACCTTGCGCTCGGGCCACAGACCGTGCCACATCTTTCGGCTAACCTCGCCGTGCAGCGCACTGACGCCATTGGCCTGCCCAGACAGCTGTAAGGCCAGCTTGGTCATATTGAACGCCGCGCCATAGCCCGGATCGTGGCTGCCTAACCCCAGGAAATCATCGCGGGTCAGACCCAGCTGAGGCCAGAAGTCGTGGAAATACTTATCAATCAGGCCGAAGTCAAAGGCGTCGTGACCTGCCGGTACCGGCGTATGTGTGGTAAACACGGTGCTGGCACGGACACGCTCACGAGCCTCATCGAACGTCAAGCCCTCGGCAACATACTCACGCACCCGTTCCAACACCATGAACGCGGAGTGTCCCTCGTTGATGTGCCACACCCACGGCTCGATGCCCATCGCGCGGAGGACACGCACCCCACCGATACCCAGGAGAATCTCCTGCTGGATGCGCATCTCGCGGTCGCCCCCGTACAGCCGCGCAGTCAACTGCCGATCCCACGGTGCATTCTCCTCCACCCCGGCATCGATGAGGTAGAGGCGGGTACGTCCTACCAGGACCTCCCAGAGCTTCAGACAGATCTCACGATCACCCACCTGAACGAGAATCGCGCCGCAGGAATCCTGTTCCGGCGTGATCTGCCTCAGGGACACCTCATCCGCGTTGAGTGGGGGATAGATGGCTTCCTGCCACCCACTATGGTCCAGCCGCTGGCGGAAGTATCCCTGCTCGTACAGAAAGCCCACCGCCACAAACGGCAGGCCCAGGTCACTGGCTTCCTTCGTATGATCGCCGGACAGGACACCCAAGCCGCCCGAATAGATCGGTAGCGAGCTGTGCAGCCCGAACTCCGCCGAGAAATAAGCGATCGGGTGCGTGCACAAACTCGGATAGGTCTGCCTGTACCAGAGATGGCCGTTCTTGGTCTCCCGATCCAGTTCCATCAACACCGCATCGAAATCGCGTAAGAACGCCGGGTCCTTCGTCAGACTCAGCATACGCTCCCGTGGCACCTCGCGCAGGATCCGTACCGGATTGTGGCGTGTCGTCGTCCACAGCGTTCGGTCCAACTGCTTGAACAGATCACGCGCAGGACGGTTCCACGACCACCAGAAGTTGTAGGCCAACTCCGCAAGGCGTGCCAACCGCGGCGTCAACTTCTCAGCGATAATCGTACTCTCTCGAATTTCCACTTATACCTATCCCCCAAATCTCGATAGATCGCCCGACTTCTCTGGCAATAAGCTCATATCGCGTCACAGCCGTATGGCTAACACCAGGACCATCATCAGCAAACCGATGACGGCAAACTCGACAATGATCTGGCGAGTCAGCCTTCCCAGAAGATACTGATAGCCAATCCCACCCCAGATATACAGACCCAAGGTCAACACCGTTGCTGCCGTCCACGTCGAGATGGGCCAGTATCCCAGGATCCATGCCAATTCGCCCTCCAGCACCCCAATCGTGGCGCTGTAGAGCAGCACCGACCTACTAGGAGCGCCGGTCGCACTCAAGAGCTCCAACGCAAGTAAGCCGCTCAGCACCAGCACCACGGGCGCGATGATCAGTCCGCGCCCCTCCTGACCCAGGCTCAGGCTGAACAGCACAAACCCCATCAAGTAATCGACAACGTTGAGTAGCGTCCTCGCCCCAGGATAGGCAGGATTGTGAGGCGATACGGCCTGATAACTCAGATGGACCAGGATACCGATGATGGCCCCGCCAAAGAGCAACACTGCCAGCCAGAGAGGCCACGTAGCAGCCTGAATCAGGAAGATGGAGATCAGCAGCGCACCGATTGACGGTGTAATCAGTCCCAGAAGGAGCGGACGCTCCCCGACTTCTCGCTGGGGATGGTCCTGCAGGATGGCAAGAGTCCCGGTGGCAACCAGACCCACGACCAAGAGCGTCAATAGCAGACCGCCGCCAAGGCTAAACCCTAAAGGTGAACCAAAAACCTGGAGGACGCCCCAGTTCAGCGTGGGCAGCTCCACAAAGCGAAAGAGCGTCACGCTGGAGAGGATGACCGCTAGCAATACACTGAGTTTGCCCCGCTCCAGCTCAAGACGCTCCACGGCTCGATCTGACATTCGGTTATTGTACCGGTGTGGGGCCAGGTGTCAAGCTAGAGCCCTTTGGTCTGCAATTTCCATTGCACAGACCGGGCACGGCGTAGAGAGGGACAGCCTCCAGACGTTCCGGATGGGGTCACAACCGCGCTACCCGGGCGGCCAGCCGAAGCGGCGTCCCCCCAGAATGTGGAGGTGCAGATGTGGGACGCTCTGCCCACCATCGACACCCGCGTTGAGAACCAAACGATACCCGTGCTGTGTGAGCCCCTCCGCCGCAACGATCTCGCGTGCAGCCCAGAGCAACGCACCCAGCACGTCCATACCATCCGCCCCAAGCTCCGCCAGGTTCGGGATATGCTTATTCGGGACCACCAACAC
>JAFGNI010000193.1 GCA_016927095.1 Anaerolineae bacterium
ATTGTGGTTGTCTTGGGCCAGGACTATGAGCTACCGCAATCCTGACAGACAGCGGATGTTTTGGATCCGTGGGAGGTAACCCGTGAGCCAGGCCGGCGCTGTGCCCTCAGCCAACAACCGGTTTCCTTACCGGGTTCTGATACGTCTCGGACTCATACTGATTTACCTGGTGGCGATTGCCGCTGGGGGATACGTGACCTTCGTGCGGGTCCGCGACGAGGTTGCCTCCTCTGACATCCTACCCGATTTCACGATAGCGAAACCAGCCGACGAGGTGAGCCCCAACGTAGAGCGCGCAGAAGGGGAAGCCCTGCCAGAGTGGACGGGCACAGATCCCGTGACCGTGCTGATTCTGGGTATCGACGAGCGCGTCCAGGAGGACGACTTCTGGCGCACCGATACGATGATGTTGGCAACGCTGAATCCGGTCACGATGCAGGCCGGCGTTCTGTCGATTCCCCGCGACCTCTGGGTGCCGATCCCAGGGTATACTGAGAATCGAATCAACACGGCACACGCGCTGGGAGATGCGTATGATCATCCGGGCGGCGGTCCGGCCCTGGCGGTCGAGACCGTTGAGTACAACCTGGGTGTTGAGATCACCTACTACGTGCGCGTCAACTTCCAGGCCTTCATCGACATCGTCGATCTGATCGGGGGCATCACCATCGATGTGCCCGAACCCATCGATGACGACTGCTATCCGACGCCTGACTATGGCTGCGAGCAACTGCACTTCGATGCGGGCGAGCAGCACTTCTACGGCGACATGGCGCTGAAATACGCGCGCGTCCGCCACACCTCCGGCGGCGACTTCGACCGTGCCCGCCGCCAACAGCAGGTGATGCGAGCCATCCTGGAGCAGGTCACCAATACAAGAAAGCTTCCTCAGCTCGCCGCGCGTGCGCCTGAGATCTGGCAGACTGTCGAGCACTCCACGAAGCTAGACCCGGATCTGCAATTGGATGAGATCATCGCTCTGGCGAACTTGGCAACCCAGGTCGACCCTGACGACATCCGGTTCCGTGTGATCGATGAGACGTGCACGCTTTTCGCGGAAACCCCAGACGAGATGCAGATCCTGATCCCCCTCCGTGACAAGATCCGTGCTGTGAGAGACCAGGTCTTCGGGCTGGAGAATGGCAACAACGAGCGCAAGACAGCAGAGACGGAGGCCGCGTCCGTTGCGATTCTCAACGGTACGACGACCGCGGGCCTGGCTTACGCGACGACGGAGTACCTCGAAGCCAACGGACTGTCTATCGCCCACTATGACAACGCCGACCGCCAGGACTACGATACGTCACTGATCATTCTCAACCGCGACATGCCCATGACCGCGCAGCAGCTGCTCTCGATGCTAAACCTGCCGGATTCCGCCGTGGTGAACGGCTCGAATCCCACGGCTGAGTACGATGTTGTTGTCATCCTGGGAAGCGATGCCAGCGTGGAGTAGGGATCAGCGTCGGCAACGATCTCTCTTTGGCGATCGCACTGGCTGGGCCAAGCCAGTGGTCAGTCAAGCTGGTTCGTGGTAACCGACTTATCGGTTGTGTAGGCGCCTACAAGGCACCGGAACGACTGAGCCCCCACACTGTGGGGCCGTTACTACGAACCTCAAAAGTCAGCTGAATCGAGGCCTAGCACAGTCTGCTCCCCCTGCGGTGCTGTCAAGGGCTTCATGATGATGTAGTTGAAGCCGTTCATAGGGATGTGCTCCACGAGCCCGTAGCTCTTCCCGATGGCAGCTAGCACCGGTGGGGGGTAGAACTGCGCGCGCATGATCACCAAGCCAAACGCCTGATCGCGGATCATGGTCTCCAGTTCTCCGGTGTCGAGCATGCCGTTGTTGTACAGATTGAGCAGCTGTGTGGGATTCGTGACGGTGGGTTTCCCGGCGAGCATCGTGAAGGCCGCTTCCTCACTGAGCACCGGAAGCGTGGTACTCCGAACATAGTCCATGATCTTCGCGCCGCCGACATAGTCCCGCGGCAGCATCAGATGCCCGACCTGGGAGTAGCCGACGGCGTCGTAGTAGGGATAGTCGGCGTAGGCGGACTGCCCTGCCACGCCCAGCGCACGGGCGACCTGCCCCCAGACCGGCCCTTCGGTTGGCAAGTGGACCATACGGGTCATCTGAAAGAGGAGCACTAGGGGGATCGCGAAGGCGACCGCCGGGCGCCACGCGAGCCGGGCTGCCATCACCCACGTGCGGAGTCTACCCAGCGCGAATCCGGAGAGCGTGATTGCCGCTGCGACCGAGGTGATCCAGTACGCCTCGCCAGCCCCCCATTTGCCCGACAAGATCCCGGTCCCGATTGCCGCGACGAACCAAAGGCTGTAGACGGACAGGCGGTCCCAGTAGGTTTCGTAGAGCACCATCGCCCCGGCAAGCAGGATGTAGACGATGTGGATCCTCAGCCATGTGCGGGTCAGCCCAATCAGCTGTGCCGTCAGGAACTCGTTGACGTTGGCCGAGATCGTGTTGACCCACCAGTAGCCGCCGGTGGCCCAGTTGATGAGAAGGAACACGGCTCCGAAGGCCGCCCCAAAGGCGACGACCAACTTGAGCGCGCGCAGAGGATGCTGCAGAAAGAGATAGCCGAAGACCGCCGCCGCCGTGAAGACGGCCAATTGCTTGCTGTAGCCTGCCAGGAAGAGGCAGAGCAGGCCCAGAAGCACGTTACGACGGTAGTGGCGGGCATTGCCGCCCTGGGGGCTGCCCGCGTTCGCGATCAGCGTGACGCAGAGGAGCTCCAAAAAGACCATCAGCAGGTGCTGCCGGCAGAGCGGGCCAACGTGATAGACGAAGTTGGACGCTAGATAGGCCGCTCCGGAGGCCGCCGGGAGGAACCAGCCTCCCGTTCGCCGCCAGACCGCGAAGCCAATCAAAGCTGCGGTCATCAGGGTAATGGCGAAGGAGAGCACGCGCCCGGAGAGCAGCGTCTGGCCCAAGACAGGGAAGAGCAGCGTGTTGAGGATGTGGAAGACCGGCGGGTAGTTTGACGCGTAGAAGGGGAAGGTGCTGCTGTCCCGGTAGGGCCAGTCGCCCTGGCTATGGAGCACTGCGTCATAGAGCTCGAAGCTCTCGCCTTGGTCGTAGTCGTAAGGCCACCTGAAGAGGTCCATCGCGTAGGTGATGTAGACGGCGAGATAGGCGGCGAGCGCGATCAGGACGAGGGTGCGCAGCGCCCAGGCGAGCCACCGGATCCATCGAGGTCGATGCCCTAGCGCTTCGCCAGGTTCGTCCGGTAGCCGATAGTCGGGCTCGGCGGCGAGCGCTGCCGGCTCCGGGCGCAAGCGCAGGAGGGGCAATCCCATCGTAGCAACGCCCAGACCTGCGATCAGCATCGCGCGCTCCAGGGGACCGATGCCGGCCCAGGCACCACCGCCAAGACGGCCAACGGTGAGGAGCGCCAGATCGCCACCCAGACCCATCAAGATGAGGAGCCAACCAAGTTGTCGCTTCGTGATCATGGCGGGGATTATAGCGGGCGAGGTAACGCGCGCAAGGCGTCGAACCCCAGCGGACCTTCCGGGAAGGTAGACCGGCGGCTCGATGCGGGGATCCTCACGACTGCGGAGTTGTGGAAACTTGCCGGACTCGGTGCACTTTCCCAGAAGGTTTTGTTCTGACAGCCTTGGTTGTGCTAAGTCGAAGTATTGACAGTTTGTGTATAGTGCGCTAACATAGGGACCAGGGGAGAAGACGGACATGCCACCTGGACATGGACGGCGAGGGCGGGTGATGAAGCGTCGCTGGGGTCGCCGTATGCGCATTGTAGAGCCCATGATGCTTCTGCTGTTGGCGAACGAGCCGGTACACGGCTACCGGCTCGTCGAGCGTCTTGACACGGAGTTCGGCGTGAACGGGTTACCGCCCCAGACCGTGTACCGTGCCCTACAGGATATGGAGGAACGTGAATGGGTGCGGGCGGACTGGGATATCAGCAGCGCCCAGGGCCCACCGCGCAAGGTGTACCGGCTTACCGAGAATGGATGGGCAGCTCTGGACACCTGGTCTCTCGAGATTGAGGACCTGCGCCGGATGCTGGATACGTTCTTGGAAAGCTATCGACGTGAGAGGTCAACTTAACGAAGGAGTGAACATCGATGAAAGTAGCTGTCAGTGCAGTCAGTGAGGGCGTACAAGCGCCGGTTGACCAGCGATTCGGTCGCTGTACTTATTTCGTCTTTGTCGATACGGACACAGGTGAGGCCGTCTCTCGTGTCAACAACGCCGTCGCCAGTGGTCACGGTGCCGGGGTGCAAGCAGCGCAGTTCGTGGTACAGGAAGGCGCCGAGGCGGTGATTTCCGGTCGTGTAGGGCCCAATGCTTTCCAGGTTCTAACGGCTGCTGGGGTCCAGGTCTGCCAGAGCACGAGTCAGACCGTCGCGGCGGCAGTTGAGGCATTCAGGTCAGGCGAGCTTGTGGTGGTCGGCGGCCCCACAGGTCCGGCCCACGCCGGCAGCCGGAGGCGGTAGGCTGTGTGGGCTACAACCCTGCCTGCTATGTGAGTTGGAGGTGGCAGTATGGCGGATGTCGGGACGGGAATAGAGAGATCGACGCGAGGGGACCTGAGACGCGTGAGCAGCGATGCATCCAATGTGGACATCGTTGATGTCGAGGTCGTCTCGACGGAGAGTGCAGACCTGGTTCGTGAGAGCCACGCACGGCATACAGAGGTGGCTGGACGGGTCCTATCGCTATTGTCCAGCTTGGGTAATCTAGCGCTCAGGATCCTCGAGCAGCGAGTAGATGTGCGCAGCGCACCCCTGAAGGTGCCGGGCGCAAATGACAAAACAGGCCTTGCCGGGCCGCAGATGCGCGGGACATCCACGCAACAGGGTTCTGGGTTCGGGCGGGGACAGGGCGGCCAACGCCGCCGGCGGCGTCACAGAGGTGCGTCGTGATCTGCTCCGCATAGTAAGTTCTAGGAGGTAAGGACAATGGGTGGTGGACGTGGTCGTGGTGGCGGTCGCGGTGGTGGTGGTGCCGGCGGTGGTGCCGGCGGTGGTCGCGGGTTAGGGGGCGGTAATCGCCCTGGTGCGGGGGCCGGGGGTGTTTGTGTCTGTCCTCAGTGCGGACACGAGGTACCGCACCAAGTCGGCGTTCCTTGCTACAACAGGAAGTGCCCCAAGTGTGGCGCCACAATGATGCGTGGCTAGGGCTTACAATCAAGTCAACATCTATAGCGGAGGAATATCAATGCGCGTAGCTGTCTCTTCAGCGGATGCCCGTGGTTTGGATGGAAGTGTCTCGTCCCATTTTGGCCGTTGTCCTTACTTCACGATGATTGATATCGCAGATGGTGTGATCGAGCAGGTGTCGGTTGTGGAAAACCCACACTACGACAACCACCAGCCTGGTCAGGTACCGGGATTTGTCCACGCTCAGAGGGCCGATATGATCGTGGCCGGTGGTATGGGACGGCGGGCCATTATGATGTTCGAGCAGTTAGGCATTGGTGCCCACACAGGCACCCATGCCAAGGTCCGAGATGCTGTCGAGGCAGCTCTTGGGGGGCATCTTGAGGAGGCAGCACCCTGCGCCGGACACGGCGGTAGTGGTGACTGCGAGGATCACCCACACGCGACACACCACTAGCCTGATCCTTCGATGTCGACGGTCAAACTGACGTGGGTGGTGGACGACGAGGCTGCGGCCCCGCTCAGATCTGAGCACGGCTATGCACTCTGGGTCGAGACCGCTGCCGGTCGTGTGCTGTTTGACACGGGTGGCAGCGGGGAGACGCTGCTCCACAATCTGAGTGTTCTCGGGTTGAACCCTGAGACGCTTGATGCCGTTGTGCTGAGCCATGGCCACGACGATCATACCGGTGGGCTGGCGGCTCTGGCAGAGCATCTCTCACCGGGCACGCCTGTGGTGGCGCATCCGACGCTGTTTCGCGCCCGCTATTCCCGCCACTCTGGCGATCTAGAGCACCGTGGCATCCCCGTCACCCAAGCAAGCCTTGAAGACTCTCTTACCTTTCGGTTCAGCCGCGATCCGGTCCAGGTTCTGCCCGGCGTGTGGACCACCGGTGAGGTCCAGCCCCGGCCTGAGCCTGAGGGCCGCAGTCGGTGGCACTTCATCGCGCAAGGCGACGGCCTCGTGCCGGATCCGTATGAAGATGACCTCTCGCTTGTCCTCGACATTGGCTCTGACCGACTTGTCCTGGTCTGTGGTTGCTGCCACGCGGGCCTGCTGAACACGTTGGCAACTGTGCGACGGAACTGGTCAGGAAAGATCGTCAGCATCGTGGGAGGCGTGCACCTCGCTAATGCACCGCAAGAGGTGATCGGCCGCGTCGTTGATATGCTCGGCGGCATGTCCGGTCTCCGGCACCTGTGGCTAGGCCACTGCTCTGGGCGGGCGATCGGGGAGGCAGCAAGCGTGGCCTTGCAGGGCGTGATCGTCGAGGCGCGCACCGCGGGACATAGCGTGACTTACGAAGATGGAGATAGTGTATGCGCATAGCCGTTGCGAGTGGCAAAGGCGGCACCGGAAAGACCACGGTGGCCGTAAGTCTGTTCAAGTCTCTAGCGTTGCTGGCTCCGGAACGTCGTCCGCCAGATCTGCGGCTGCTAGACTGTGACGTCGAGGAGCCGAACGCTGCGCTCTTCTTGAGCACTGCGTTCGAGGTAACTGAGGACGTCGGCATTCTACTGCCGGAAGTTGACTTCGATCGCTGTACCTATTGCGGTCGCTGCGCGGAGGTCTGCCTCTTCCACGCGATAGCGGTCTTCGGGAACCAGTTGCTTGTCTTCCCTGAGCTCTGTCACGGCTGCGGGAGCTGTGCCTACAACTGCCCGGAGCACGCGATTACAGAGCGTCGCAATACCACGGGCAGGATCTCTTGGGGCCGTCTGCCCGGTGAAGCGAATGTCTGGTTCGGTCAGGGGGAACTGAATGTCGGTGAGGCAATGGCGAACCCTGTCATCCGACGGCTCAAAGAGACTGTGGGAACGACCGGAGGGCAGGACTTAACGATTTTGGATGCCCCACCGGGCAACGCATGTCCTGTTGTGGAGACGATGCGTGGCGCTGATTTCGTGCTCCTGGTGACGGAACCGACCCCATTTGGCCTGCACGACCTGCGCGTGGCGGTGCAGGTCGCCACTGAGGAGCTTGGCATCCCGGCGGGGGTGGTTATCAACAGGGACGGCGTAGGGGATGACAGCGTGGACGCGTTCTGCGCTGAGACCCATATCCCCATCCTGTTGCGCATACCGCTGGACCGCCGCATCGCCGAGGCCTACGCCGATGGCGTGGTGCTGAGCGATGCCCTCCCAGAGTATCAGGAAATGTTCGTCGGGCTCTATGAGCAGATACGCGCCAGCGTGGGGGAGACGGTCCGATGACGGATGATCCGCGACAGCTAGTGGTGTTGAGCGGTAAGGGAGGCACCGGAAAGACATCGGTCGCCGCAGCCTTCGCGCATTTGGCGTCACAGGCGTTCGCCATCAGCATTGCCGATGCGGATGTCGATGCGGCGAATCTCGAACTGGTGCTGGATGTGAAGCAGGTGGCGTCGCACGAGTTCCAGAGCGGCTTTCTGGCGCACATTGATCCCGATCTCTGCATCTCTTGCGGTCAGTGCTATGCAGGATGCTACTTTGATGCCATTATACCGGGAGAGTTGGGTGTCCCCTATCGGGTTGACCCTACCGCATGTGAGGGCTGTGGGGCCTGCCAATACCGGTGTCCCGTGGACGCCATCGCGATGCTCACGCCTCCGAACGGCCTGTGGTATGAGTCGGTGACGCGTTTCGGTCCCCTGTACCACGCGCATCTCTTTGCCGGGGGCGAGAACTCCGGCAAGCTGGTGACGCTGGTTAAGCAGCAGGCACGGCTCAGGGCGCTCGACGAGGGTCGCGACCTGGTCCTTGTTGACGGCCCACCTGGCATTGGGTGTCCGGTGATCTCGGCAGCATCGGGCGCGTCACTGGCGCTCTTGGTGGTCGAGCCCACATTATCGGGGGTGCACGATCTCCGCCGGGTGCTCGATCTGGTAGCGCATTTCGATGTACCTGCTGCGGTGATGGTCAACAAAGCAGATCTGAGCGGCCCGCGCACACAGGAGATCAGAGCCTTTTGCCGGGAGAGGCATATTCCGTTGGTGGGTGAGATTCCCTATGACACCGTCGTGACCGAGGCCATGGTACAGGGCGTGCCGGTGACGGAGTTCACCGATGGTCCGGTGACGCAGGTCCTCTCCGAGAGCTGGACTATAATCAGTGACATCCTGATGCAAACGGAGGCCACCGATGTCCGAACGTAAGATAGAGCGAGCTGATGTCGCCGACCGACTTGGGGCGTTCCTGACGCCACTGTCGATGCGCGGCATACCCGTATGGGTTGTCTACTTCCTGGCGTTGTTGGGGGCGATCTACATCCTGAACCCTACAGCCGGGGTGCTGGAGCTGCTCCCCGACAATCTGCCCTTTATCGGCAACCTTGACGAAGGCGTGGCGTTCGCACTGCTCTGGTACGGCCTCGTTGAGCTGTTCGAAACGAAACGGCTTAACGAAGACTGACAGACCGCTAGACTCTGATATAATGTCTTTGAGGTGATCATGGGCACGGATATGACGTTACGCGAGCGAGTTCTAATGCGGCTGGTGGAGGTGATTGATCCCGAGACCGGTGTGGATGTGTTGCGCATGCGTCTCGTCCAGGACTTGACCGTTGATGAGTCCACCGGTGCGGTCTCGTACTGCTTTCGTCCCTCTTCGCCGCTTTGTCCCCTGGCGCACAGCCTCGCACTGGATATCAAGCGAGCCGTGGCGTCGGTGGAGGGCGTAGGGTCGCAGGAGATAGAGGTCGCCGGCTATGTGCGGGCTGAAGAGCTCACGCAGATGATCAACCGAGCCGAAGTCTGATTCCTCGCGATAGGATACGATTGAGGGTCTTTTCGAGCAGTTCAGCATTCGGAGACGACTAGATGGCGATATACGAGTACCAGTGTCAGGATTGTGGCAGTCAGTTCGAGGCACGACGGGCGATGAAGGATGCGGATGCGCCCATTTCGTGCCCGGCGTGCGGCAGTCAGCATTCACAGCGTGGCCTATCTGTGTTCTTCTCGGCGCGCCCGGGCGGTTCCGGCTCTATGAGTACATCGAGCAGTAGCAGTGGTTGCGCCTCG
The DNA here is from genome assembly GCA_016927095.1 of Anaerolineae bacterium. The sequence goes on from JAFGNI010000193.1 coordinate 9,150, forward strand.
TGCAGCAGCCACTCCTGTGCAAGTTGCGGCGGACACTAGACGTCGCCTCTGACAGTTTGGTTGTGACACACATCGCCCTCACACGAGGGCGATGTTGTCTTTTTCGGGCATAGAGTCGTTTGGTTCGCGATCACGCCTGATCCACAAGAGCCTGGACTGGGAACCTCCTCATAGCTGAGATGTTGCGGGCGCACAGCCGTCCCCGATAGGGAAGGGGATTGGGCCCGCCTCAAGGATAGCGAGGCGCCGCTTTCTAGCAAGCTCTGTCAGTGTTGGCGCTAGGAGTCTAGCTAACTGATCTTTTTCCGGTAAACTATGGGCCAGTTCGCTTAAGCGTGCCGGCGATCCGGGGTTGTTGACCTCAGTCCGTCGATCTAGCGTGAGGTCGCGCGCTTGCTGGATACGCTCTTCTACTACGCTGGAGGTATGATGTCGTCTTCTCACTACATCGCCGTCGACCTGGGTGGCACTCAGATACGGGCCGCGCGATTCTCTGAGTCACACGAGATGGAGACGCGCTTTGCCGTCGAGACGGGAGCGGATGAGGGCTTCGACGCGGTCTTCTCGCGGGTGACGGACGCGGTACGCCAAGTGTGGCCTGCAAGTGGGGATGTCGCGGCTGTGGGCCTGGGCGCTCCTGGTCCGCTGAACTTCCGCACCGGAATACTCCGCTTTGCTCCGAATCTGCCCGGATGGGTCAACGTGCCTCTGCGCGACATGCTCTGTGAGCAGCTGGGCGTCCCTGCCTTCGTCGGCAACGACGCTGATGTTGCCGCGTTGGCAGAGCACCGATTTGGTGCCGGGAAGGGCGTCGCGCACATGATCTACCTGACGATCAGCACGGGGATAGGCGGCGGCATGATCTTCAATAACCGTCTGTTCACCGGAGGTCACGGCCTGGGCGGCGAGGTGGGTCACGTTGGCGTGGACCCGCGCGGTCCACGGCACACGTGCGGCAACATCGGCTGCTTGGAGGTCATGGCTTCCGGCACAGCGATTGCGCGGCGTGCCCGGGAACGATTGGCAGCGGGTGAGAAGAGCAGCCTGATTGACCTCGTAGATGGCGACCTTGCGCGCATCACCGCCAGAGAGGTCAGTGAGGCGGGTCAGGCGGGCGATCCACTGGCGATATCGGTCTTTCGCGAGGCAGGCACCTACATCGGCTCGATGTTGGTGGGTCTGATGTATATGCTGAATCCAACCCTCTTCGTGTTGGGGGGAAGCGTCACCCTCGCCGGTGATTTGCTGTTTGATCCGATACGCGCGACAGTGGCGGATCGTGCACCGCAGGCCTACCTGGAGCTGACCCGCATTGTGCGGGCCGAATTGGGTGGCGATGTGGGGCTATGGGGGGCGTTGGCGTTGGCTCTGATGGAGCTGGAAGCCTAAGGCGTTTCCCCAGTGTGTGGCACGATGCCTTGGGCAATGGATGGCTTGCCGATAGCCGTTGTTCCACTTGCTTGGGATTTTGGCCGGCAACGCGGCGCGCCAAGGGTCTCTAGATGTAGCATAATAACGTGGGGTGTGTGAATATGTCGCGGTTACTGGTTGTGCTGACTGCTATCGAGGTGATTGCCGTTGTGGCAATCGGCTGGATGCTGGGACCGGGCTTGGATCAACGGCTGTTGCCGGGTGTTTGGGTGTGGGATGCGTCCTTGGGGGGGATGACGGTCGAGGAGGCAGCCGCCCGATTGGAAACGACACTGCCACTGCACCAGCCGAGTATCGTCCTTTTGGGGCCTGAGGAGCAACGATGGGCGCTGTCTCCCGCAGACCTTGGGATGAGCGTCAATGCTGAGGCAACGCTGGCCCAGGCATATCGGGTAGGGCACGAGCAAGTGGGACGCGAGGTCTTTGCGGAGCGCATTGACGTCATTCTGAACGGCACCCACCTTTCGCCGGTGCTGACTTGGGATGCTGATCTTGCCCGGGGCGTGCTTAACGCTGTGGCCAACGAACTGACGCTTCCGGCGCAGGATGCTGCCGTCCGGCTACAGGGCGCTCAGGTCATCCTCGAGCCGGGCAAGGTTGGCCGGCGCATGGAGGTCTCCGCAACCCTTCAGGCTCTGCTCCCGGCGCTTCACGCACTGGAGCCCCTGGAGATGGTCGCGCCCGTCACTGAGCTACCGCCAGCCATCGATGACGCGCAGGCTCAAGTAGCGATTCACATCGCCGAGGAGATGCTTGCCGAGCCCCTGACCCTACTGCTTTCCGATCCCGGGGAGGGAGACCCCGGTCCTTGGGAGATCCCTCCTGACGTGCTGGCGAAGATGATGACCATCCACGTGCAGGCCGATCAGGTCTCGGTAGCGTTGGATCAGGCTGCACTGGCACAGCAGTTGGGCACGTTGGCGACGGCCCTCTACCGGGCACCGGTCGACGCCACCTTCGAGTTCAATACCGATACGCTCGAGATGACCGTCACCTCATCCAGCCGGACAGGTCGAGAGATGGATGTCGCCGCTTCCGTGCAGAAGGTCAATGAGATGCTCCGTGCCGGTGAGCACTGGGTGCCGCTGGTGATCAAGACCATCGAGCCTGAGGTGCCCGACACGCTCACTGCTGAGGACCTCGGCATCCGGGAGTTAGTGGCTGTTGGCGAGTCCTATTTCACCGGGTCTTCCTCGGCACGGGACAGTAACATCCGCTTGGGTGCGTCGAAGTTCGACGGCGTGCTGATCGCGCCTGGCGAAGTCTTTTCCTTCAATGAGCATCTCGGCGACGTGACACCGGAGGCAGGTTACGATGAGTCCTATGTGATCATCGGCAACCGGACCGTTCCGGGCGTCGGTGGCGGCATCTGCCAGGTGGCGACGACGGCTTTCCGTGCCGCTTACTTTGGCGGCTACCCGATTATCGAGCGTTGGCCGCATGCCTATCGGGTAGGGTACTACGAGATTGGCGGCTTCGGCCCTGGCTTCGATGCCACCATATACTCGCCTGTGGTGGACTTCCGGTTCCAGAACGACACCCCCCATCACTTGCTGATCACCACGGAGGTCGATGCTGCCAACTCCCGGCTGCGGTTCCTTTTCTATAGTACCGACATAGGACGTGAGGTGGAGCAGATCGGCCCGGAGTGGGGAGATCCGGTGTCACCTGGGCCGCCGGTCTACGAGTACGACGCATCGCTGCCGGCTGGCACGGTGCGCAAGTTGGAGAGCGCCCACGATGGTCTGAGCGCCGTCCTGGGCCGGGTGGTGCGGGATGCGGACGGCAACGTTCTGTATGAGGATGAGTTCGTCAGTGATTTCATCCCGTGGCCCACGCGTTATGCCTTTGGGCCTGGGTACGTGCCGCCGGCGAACGCTGAGGTTGTCGGTACGCCCGAGCCATAGCACCGTCGGATAGCTAATAGGAAGCGCGCCCTCGACTGGCGAGGGCGCGCTTACGTGTGGGCTTGGCCGTCCCAACTAACAAGGTAGGCTATGTTGGTCTAGGCGTAGTCTTCCTCCAGCTCGTCGGCCTGCTTCACCCATGCTTGTATCTCGAAGTTGACCTTCTGGACAAAGCTCATAGGTGGCAGGCTCGCGCCCTGGGCATACTCCAACTCCTTGACGCGTGCCTTGACGCGCAACGCGCTGGTCTCCAGCGTGATCTCCTGTCCGGGACTGAGCATCACAATATCGCCCTTGGGTTCCAGCTTCGATCGAAGATCCGGGTCGCTGAACGCGTATTGGCTCGCCAGGACCTTGGTCACGGTGCGAATATCGCTCTTGTCAAAGAGCCAGGCCTCGAAGGCCGTCACCTTCTTGGGATCCCCGGCACCGATCGTCTCTGAGATGCCGATGCCGCACTCACCCAGGAAATCGTTGCCAATCTCAATGCTGAATGAGGGGTCGAAGTAGTCATCGCCGAGGACGTAGGGGGTACTGAACGACTTAACCGGTTCCTGACCTTCCACAACGCCCACACCAGGTTCGGGGACGGCTACACGAGGCTGTTTCGCCCTGGCCTCGCGCTTAGGAGCTGCTCCTGCTTTGCGTGAGGTGAGCAGGTACCAGATGATGCCGGCTGCCCCAATGACCAGCAGGGCGACCGCGGCAATCGCCACGATCCTCAGGAGCCTGGCCAACGGCGTTGCGCCAACTTCGCTCTCCTCACCTTCAGCCGGCAGCGCTTCCTCGGGTGCTGCAATGCCCTGTTCCGTCGCGGCAATCTGTTGCACCCCGTTCAGCGCCGAGAGGTAGTTCTCAAGCCGGTACTGGGGCGCTTTGTTAATGGCGGTCTCCATATCCTGCTGCAGAAGCTCATCGTCCGCCAGCCAGGGGACGGTCCTGGCCTTAGGCAGATCCAGACCGAGCCGATTCTCGAGCAGGGCTAGGTCTCCTGTGTTGTAGTACTCCTGAGAGGCATAGGCGAGATAGGCTGACTTGTAGTCCTCGCGAAGATGCCCTGGTGTGGCGTTCGTCCACTCAACGGGAGCGAGTCCCCAACCGATGACAAACCAACCGATCAGGATTCCAACGACTAGGGAAATCAGTGCCTTGTACTTGTCCCAGATGGGTTGGATCTTGACCATCGCTTGGGCGAAGATGGTGAAGCCCTTGGCAAGAAGTGTGTCGAACATAAGATATCCCTCCCGGCTTAGATGGGGTGAGCCTACCTTTTCTCTTACCAAGGTTACCATATATCTTATCGTTTTGCAAGTTCAACCTACTATCTGCGATGGGATTTTCTGTGACATGCGGGCTCATTTACAATTCGTGCTGAGCTCAAGCGCTTGACCGTCCTAGGCCGACCGGTATAATCACCTAAACATGTCGACCGTCCACTGGCGTACGCTAATCCAGGACCTTCTTGCGGAAAGCCCCTTGCGTGGCCTGTTGTTCAATCGCCGGCGTTGGCTTCTGTGGGCCGTGGCGGTTGTGATAGTGGGGCTGGGCGGCAGCGCTATCGGCTGGCTGCTCGCCGAGGCCGGCGTTGTCATTGTCGCCGCACTGGTCGCTGCCCTCGTTGCCGCTGTGATGATGCTCAAAGACATGGAGACAGCCTATGTTGCCGTGATCGCTGTGATCTCTCTGTTGCCCTTTGGGTCACTTCCCTTCAGCATTGGCTTCACGCCAACCTTTCTTGATCTCGCGCTCATAGGGTTATTTGGTACGTGGGTGCTAGCGCTCCTGCTGAGCGAGGAACAAGCCATCATCGCGACGCCGGTTGGCGGACCGGTTCTGGCTTTTGCGCTGCTGGCTGTGGTCGCCTTTGTGGCAGGGCTGTCGCACGGTGCGCTGACAACCTATCTGATTCGCCACTTTGCCGAGGTACTGATGAGCATCGCGCTCTTCTACCTCGTGGTGAACACGGTTCGCGACACGGATCGCCTGGGGCGATTGGTGCGCTGGCTGATCCTGGGCGCCGGTGCAGCAGCTGGGATTGGTATCGTTCTCTACGTGATCCCTGAGAATCTGGCTATTCGGGGGCTCTCCGCTTTGGGACGTTTCGGCTACCCCACCGGTCCCGGCGTTATCTGGTACATTCGTGACGATCCCGCTGAGATGAAGCGGGCCATGGGGACATCGGTGCAGCCCAACGTCCTGGGAAGCCTGCTCAGCTTCGGGCTGGTCATGCTCACGCCGCAACTGGTCACCAAGCGTCCCATCCTTCGCCGGGTGGCGACGGTGCTGCTGATGGGGCTGGTGGGGGTCTGCCTGATCCTGACCGTCTCCCGAAGCGCGATGCTAGGCGCTGGGGGCGCTATCATCGCGATCAGCATCCTGCGCTATCGTAAGCTCCTGCCGCTCCTGCTGGTCGCGGCGATCATCTTTGCCGTCTCTCCCTGGTCGCAGGCTCTGCTGACGCACTTCGTGGAAGGATTCCGGGGTGAGGATCTGTCCACCAAAATGCGGTTTGGTGAGTACAAGGACACCGCCACGCTGATTCAACGCTATCCCCTCTTTGGGGTAGGCTTCTCCGGAGCGCCTGATATCGACATCTATGTCGCTGTAGCCAGCCTGTACCTGATCATTGCGGCGCAGATGGGCTTGGTTGGCTTGCTTGCCTTCGTGCTCATCTTGGCGGTCGTGCTCTGGCGCTTTTTCAAGTATCGCTCTGCCGTGAGCGATCATCCCGATTTGGAGCCCTTGTGGTATGGGGTCCATGCGGCGATCATCGGTGGCGCGATCAGCGGCATTTTCGACCACTACTTCTTCAGTCTGGACTTCCATCATTCTGTGACGCTCTTCTGGCTCGTTGTGGGATTGGCGACGGCAGCTACAGAGCTGGCGGCAAGCGACTCGAAAATGGTCAGGTCCGACAAGGGCGTGTTGGGTTTGTTCCGATCCTGAAATGCGCCCTGGCGGCGTGGTTTCTTGTTCTTTGTCTGCGCTTCGAGTATACTTGGAGAAATCGAAGAAGCACTTATTGCTCTCAGGAGGCCCTCTATGAAACTCTCTTGCCTTCAGGACAATCTCGCAAAGGGTCTGGGCATAGCTGGACGGGCTGTGCCATCGCGAACCACCATGCCGATTCTGGGTAACGTCCTGTTAGCCACGGATCACGGTCAGCTGAAGCTGGCGGCAACCAACATGGAGCTCAGCATCGTGCACTGGGTGGGTGCTCGTGTCGAGACTGAGGGTGAGATCACCGTGCCCGCGCGGAACTTCATAGACCTCGTGAGCTCCCTGCCACCGGATCAAGTGAACCTTGATCTGGATAGCGGCACGTTGACGCTCAAGCTTAGCTGTGGGACCGTGAATGCCAGCTTCCGGGGCATATCGGCAGAGGAGTTTCCTCTGGTGCCCGAAGTCGATGAGAACAACGGCTTTTCCATCGAGGCCGACGAACTGAACACGGGTTTGTCCCAGGTCACCTTTGCTGCCTCTACAGATGAGAGCCATCCTGTTCTGACCGGGGTTCTGGCGGAGTTCGAGGGGCAGGCGATGACGTTAGCTGCAGCCGATGGCTTCCGGCTGTCGCTTCGCGAGATTCCCTTGGTGGATCCGGTGTCGACGCCATTTAGTGTGATCATCCCGGCACGTGCGCTCTCTGAGCTGATGCGGATTACTGCGGGGCTTGACGAGCAGGTCAGCGTGTCGACGACGCGTCCCCACAACCAGATTCTCTTCCAGATGCCAGACACGGTCCTGAACTCGCAGTTGATCGACGGCAGCTTCCCTGATGTGCGCCGGATCATTCCTGCCTCACACAAGACGCGCGTCGTGATTGGCCGCGAGGAGCTGCTTCAGGCATGCCGGCGAGCGGCCATCTTCGCCCGCGACGTCGCCAATATCGTGAGCCTGCGGATTGAGGGTGGCGAGCTGACCGTCGCAGCCGACTCGTCAGAAGCGGGGCAGGGATCGACGCGGCTTGTGGCTAGCGTGGATGGGGACGGTCTCGAGATCGCATTCAACGTGCGCTTCCTGATTGATGTGCTGTCAGCGCTGGACACGCCGCAAGTGGCCTTGGAGCTGAATTCCCCCACGAACCCCGGCGTGATTCGGGCAGTGGGTGATGATGCGTTCATTCACGTGGTCATGCCTATGCATCTGGGGCGCCGATAGCGCTGATTCCTAGGGTCGATGGCCTGCCCGGCCCGTGGTTGCTGGTTAGGCTAGATGGCGTACGTCTTCGCCACTTTGCGGAGACCTGGACTTGAAATCGGGCTGGAGGCAGGATGTCCGCTGTTGACGTCTTGTCTCCAGCTTCTTTGTCGAAACTCTTCCCCCGACCGCGAGTTTCGGGGGCCGTGATTCACTACCATTGCAGGCCCAGACATGATTAGAGAACCGAATGTGGAGAAGGTGGCGCCGCTGCCGCCAGAGCGCCTCCGACGGACGTGTGATGCATCCATCTTTGCCTTCGAAGTGACCGATGACCTGCCCTTTGAGCCGGGCATCATCGGTCAGGACCGCGCCGTCGCTGCGATTCGTTTTGGTCTGGATATCCGCAGCCCAGGGTTCAACATCTTTGTGATGGGCCCCACCGGCTCGGGACGCCGCACTATCGTGCGCCGTATCGTGGATGAGAAGGCGGCTCAGGAGCCGGTGCCCGACGATTGGGTCTACGTCACACGATTCTCCGATCCAGGCAAACCCAAAGCCATCCGGCTGCCCCCAGGCCGTGGACGACGCCTACGTGCCAGTATGGAGCGTTTCAGCACCGGCATGACCGAACGTCTGCTCCAAGCGTTCGAGGCCGACTCCTATGCCAACGCGCGGGAGGACCTGGATCAGCGCTACCGTTCACAGGAGCGGCAGGTTCTCGGATCCGTGGAGGCGGCCTGTCAGGAACGCAACTGTGCCCTGGTGCGATCGCCCTCGGGCCTCTACATCGCGCCTATCCGGGATGGTGAACTGCTCTCACCGGAAGCTATCAGCCAGTTGGAGGCCGATGCACGACTCGAGGTGCAGCAGGCCCTCGATTATCTGGACGACCTGCTCGATGATGAGATGCGCCATCTGCGGGACTATGAGCGCGAGGTTCAGGCTGAGATTGATAAGCTTGACCGAGAGGTTGCCGATTTCGCCCTCACTCCGCTCCTGGACGAGCTCCGGGCCCCTTTCTCAGACCAACCGGAGGTCCTGACGTACTTGGCAGACGTCCGCGAAGACGTCCTAGCCAACGTCTCAGCTTTCCGCTCGGGGGATGTCTCAGGCCATGATGTGGAAGGCGCATCTCTGTTGGATATTCCGACCAGCAAACGCTACCGCGTCAACCTGTTCGTCGACAACAGCCAGCTGAAGGGAGCGCCAGTTGTCTTGGTGGAGCGACCTGCAGCTGCCCGGGTATTCGGCGCTGTGGAATACGATGTGCGCTACGGTGTGACGGTCACGGACCACACGATGATCCGAGCGGGAGCGCTCCATGAGGCCAATGGCGGCTATCTGATCGTTGACGCCGCCGCTTTGCTGGACAACTACGGCGTCTGGATCGGGCTGAAGCATGCCTTGTCGCAGGGCGAGGTGCGGATCGAGTCGCCGGATGGGCAGCGGCTCATACGCACGGTCACACCCAGCCCCGAACCGATACCGTTGCAGGTGAAGGTGGTGTTGATCGGTTCGCCGGATGTCTTCTATACGCTCTATGAGCTGGACGATGATTTCGGGAAGTACTTCAAGGTGCAAGTTGACTTTCACACGGAGGTGGATCGCGACACAGACGCCGAGCAAGCCTACGGTCGTTTCATCCGCATGCTCTGCCAACGGGAGAGCATGCTGCCGTTCACGGCTGAGGCCGCAGCCCGTGTCGTGGAGTATGGTTCGCGCTGGGTAGATCACCAGGAGCGACTGAGTGCCCAATTCGGTCAGGTCGCGGATCTGGTGCGCGAGTCAGATTACTGGGCGCGCCAATCGTCTCAGGATGTGGTGCGCCGGGACGATGTTCTGATGGCGTTGAGACAGCAGCGACGGCGGGTGGGCCTGCTGGAGGAGCTGACCCTGCGGTCGATCCTTGAGGACCAACTCATCGTGATCACCAAGGGCGTCGCGGTGGGCCAGGTGAATGCGCTGACGGTTGTGAGCTACGGGAGCAGCAGCTACGGCGTACCCAGTCGTGTGACGGCGCGAGCTTATGTGGGCCGAGGCAGCGTTATCGACATCCACCGCGAGATCGACCTCGGTGGCCCCATCCATACCAAAGGCGTCCTGACGTTGACCGGCTACTTCGGTGGGCAGTACGGCACCCAGCGCTCGCTCTCGATGGAGGCCAGCCTCAGCTTCGAGCAGTTGTATGAGGATATCGAGGGGGACAGCGCATCCTGCGCCGAGCTCTATGCCCTGATCTCGGCGGTCTCGCAGATCCCTCTACGACAGGATTTGGCCGTCACCGGGGCTGTCGACCAGTACGGGCACGTGATGGCGATCGGTGGGGTGAACGAGAAGATCGAGGGTTTCTTCCAGGTCTGTAAGTCTCGGGGACTCACGGGTACGCAGGGCGTGATTATCCCGGAAGCCAACGTGCGCAACCTGATGGTCGACGAGGAAGTGATTCAGGCCGTCCGCGACGGCCAGTTCTCGATCTATGCGGTTGTCTCGGTCGATGAGGGGCTGGCCCTGCTGACGGGCGAGCCGGTCGGGGAGCCGGACAGCACCGGGCTGTTCCCGCCGGAATCCGTGCATGGACGTGTAGCCCGTCGGCTTGAAGCATTCGCGGATGCCGACGATGAAGATGAAGAGGATGACGGGCGCGGCAAGTGATCGTCTTGACCGTCGGGTCAGATTGAGGCGAAGGTAGGATCTGCATGAATCTGCTGTCGAATCCGGGATTCGAGGGTGGCTGGTGGCGCAAGACCTACACCGGCCAGGAGTACGGTGAGATCTTCGTGCCGGAGGGGTGGGTGGCTTTCTGGAAAGAAGGCGGTCCCGTGCCGCACGATCCGAGCAATACCAGCGGCTACGGGCGACCGGAGATGCACATCATCAACCGCGAGGCGCCCTTCCTCGACCCATTGCGCGTGCGCAGCGGTCACCGGGCCCTCAAGTTCTTCACTTTTTACAGAATCCACGATGCCGGTGTCTTTCAAAAGGTCTCGGGGTTGCGCCCTGGGGCGCGGGTTCAGGCCACAGGATGGGCCCACGCCTGGTCATCGACGCATGACAACCCGCGCAGCAGCGACGGCGCCGGGACCGCGCCCTACTTCGTGAGGGTCTCAGACCTCCCGCGGAACCCAAGTGTGCCGGAGACGGGTGTACGAAACATGGCGTTTTCGATCGGCATCGACCCCCAGGGCGGGGAGGATCCGTGGTCTGGCGCGATCGTGTGGGGAGAGGGCGCGCATATCTATAACGCCTTTGCGCAGATACCGCCCGTTGAGGTCACCGCAGGGGCAAACAACGTGACTGTGTTCGTCCGGAGCACGGTCCTATGGCCTTTCAAGCACTGCGATGCCTATGTCGACGATCTCAGGCTGACGCCAGTGGCTGACCCGCCGCAGACGATTGGGATTGAGACCACGCCTGCAGACATCACGGCAGGGACGCCTTTCCAGATCAGGGTGACGGGAAGTGCCACCCCCGAGCGGCTCCAGATCACCTTCTCGGATGATAGCATCTTCTGCAAGCCTGTTCAGGTCTCGGGCGGGCAAGCCACCTGCCGTTGTGTTGCCGTCGAGCTTGGTAGGTTTGAGCTGCGGGTGATCTCAGGCACTGAGCAGGTTGGGGTGCTTGCCTTCGATGTTGCGGCGCCGACAGCGCCGGCACCGACCCCAACGCAACCTCCGCCAATTACGTCGGGCTTCGTCCCCCCGCGTGTGCCGTATGAGCGCACCTACCTTCTGCTTCATCCGGGAGCTGGGGACGGGTGGTTGGAGGCTGTAGCCGCAAGTGGGATCTGGGACCGCTACCGGTGGACTGTCGGCGGCAGTGCTGATGATGCCGGTGTAGGCCCCACCGTTCGGCGTGTGGTCGCCGTCAACCCGCACACGTGGCCCAGTGATCTCAGGGCATTCTTCGAGACCTACTATCCCGGCCTAGCCTATCATTCCCTGATCGTTGCGACGCCCGAGGAGCTTCTCCAGAAACTGCGCAGTTTTCTTTGAGCGCTGCCTCTCACGTCTGCCGGCATAGGAAAGGCGACCTCCCAAACGGGGATTGCCTTGTTCTAGGTCCTCTCAATGCCGGCCCACGATCTACGTCGACTTGATCTCCACGCCCTTGATCGTGTAGTAGAAGGCCAAGGATTCGTTCATGCCGTCCTTCACGCGCCGGCTGACCTGGTCCATCACGTCGATGAAGACCAGGCTGGTCCCCCCGCCGTTCTTGGGGCAGACGACGCCCAGACGAGGCCGCCGCCCGGAGTTGTCAATACTCCACTGACCCTCATAGCGACGCCGGAAGGTCTCCCCAAGGAAGGCGCCCCAGATAGTACGAAGCGCCGGGGAGGGTTGGGGGAACTGGCGTACATGCCGGTCGATCCACTCATCCAGCGTCTGCAGTCCCACCGCATTGTAGTCCACGTCAATACCCGCGTAGCGACTCAGACTCACCCTAGCACGGTCTGCTAGTTGGGCGAGCTGTCCGGACTTCTGCGGAGGAATGAACTGGATCGACCTTTTTGCCATACCGACCTCTGACTTCCAATTATAGCACAGCCAAACCGTGCCACAACAACGACTTGGCCTGGTGGTCTTTCTCGCTATAATCGAGTTGCTTGCAGACTTGATGTAGGAGTGGTGTTTCATGGATATCATATGGTATGGGTTGGGATGCTTCAGCCTGACGGAACGGGGATATCCATCTCTGGTCACGGATCCCTACGACGCAGACAGGGTGGGCCGTGCGCGCCATCTGTTGACAGCCGATATCGTGACGTCCAGCAGGTTGCTCGAGGAGCCCTGGAAAGCGACGTGGCCCCAGGTGAGGGGAGAACCACAGACGCTCGCCGGGCCGGGTGAATACGAGATCGGTGGCGTGTTTGTGACGGGTGTGGCTTCGTCTCGGAACCGGAAGCGTGAAGGGCCCGTTGACGAGAACATCGTCTACGCGGTGAGCTATGATGGTGTCGTCGTCTGCCACCTGGGCGAGCTGGGGCGCACGCTCACGCAAGCTCAAGCTGAGGCGATCGGTCGCGTGACTGTGCTGTTGGTGCCCGTTGGCGTCCCCGGAGGACTGACGCACAGTATGGCAGCAGAGACGGTCAGCCTGGTGGAGCCGGACATCGTGGTGCCGATGCAATACAAACTTCCGGGGCTGAAGATTGACCGCAAGCCTGTGGACGGCTTCCTGAAGGAGATGGGTGTCACACAGCCACAGGAGCTCTCTGTCCTCAAGGTCGCCGCTGGCGGCGAACCAGAGGAGACACAGATCGTACTTTTGGAGCCGCAGTGAAGAACGCTTCAGGAGGGACTATGCGCCATCGTCTAGTTCTTGGTATTGTTGTGGTACTGCTCTTGGTTGGAGGCGTCGTCGCCGCTGTTATGCTGTCGAATCGTCCGGCCCGGGTGCCGGAGGGGCTCAACTTGGACGCGATTCAGGCGAAGATGGACATTGGCGACTATGCGGGGGCGAAGGCTGATCTGGAGGCTGTCCTTGCCGAGAACGATGAGAATGCGGAGGCGCACTTCAAGCTGGGCCTAGCGTCTTTCAATTTGGGCGAGTATGAAGCTGCGAAGGAGCACTTCAATCGCTCCTTGGCGCTGGAGCCGGACCGGGCTGCGGCTGTGCACCACAACCTGGGTGTGCTGGCCTATCAGGTAGGGGATATGGATACCGCGCTGGAGGAGTTCCAGGCAGCTCTTGCGGCTGACCCGGATGATGCTGACACCCATTATCAGCTAGGCGCAACCTATCTGATCCTGGCTTATCCCATGGGGGCCATGGAACCGGATGCGGACCGGCTGGCTCAGGCTCAAGCGGAGTTCGACCGCGCACTTGAGGTTTCGCCGGGCAAGCCCGAGGCACTGATTGGGCTAGCCAATATCTATATGCTGCAAAACGAAATGGAACAGGCCATAGCTCTGCTGGAGGATGTCGTTGCCGAGCGCCCCGATATGCGTGAGGCGCTCTTTGCGCTGGGCCGCTCCTACGCTGCAGTGGGTGAGACAGACAAGGCGATTACTACCTTGGAGCAGTTCCTGCAGACCGATCCGCCTGCGGTCTGGGCGGAACAGGCTGAGGAGCTGTTGCAGACCTTGCGACCATGACGGTGACTGACTCAACAGCGATTGCGCGTGAGTGCGCCGAGTGCCGCCCAGCCTCGGTGGGAACGGAGTGACAGTGTGGCCATACCCATCAAGTTGCTGATGACCTGGGATATCGCGGCTGGTCAGGAAGAGGCTTGTTTTGCCTTCATCACGCAGGATCTCCCCGATACCATGCAGCAAGCCGGGCTTGAGCTGACCGACGCGTGGTTTACGGCGTATGGCGATTGGCCACAGATCCGTATCGGCTTCGTGAGCATGGAGCTCGACGAGCTTCAGCGCTTCTTAATGTCCCAAGCTTGGCGCGACCTGAAGAAGAAGCTGATGCCCTATACGCGGGACTACCGGCAGAAGGTCGTCGTGGCGAGAGGCGGCTTCCAGTTCTAGTTTCCAACCCAAAGGATACGTCAGCGCGCCCGTGAGCTACCTCACGGGCGCGCTTCTATGTGGAACGGCAGCGGGATCTGCGCACCCGGTTTCTCCACAATGGGGTCCAGCCCTAGGAAGACCTCGATCTCAGCACGATCCGTGATCTCCTCAAACATGCGGCGGAGATGCCGGAACTTGATGAAGGTCCAACTCTGAGCCGCGGCCAATTGCGCCAATCGGGGGTCGCGGCGCAGCTTCAGGGCGATCAGTGCTGCGCGACCGCCGGGCAATACGAGGCAGCGCCGTCCGTCGCAGCGTGGTGGTGCCTTGAGGAGATGCTGTCCCAACACCGCGGAGGTCGTCATCCTGAAAAGGTAAGGATGTGTGCCATCCTCGCGCCACACAAGGTCACCATTCAGACGTCGCACCGGGTCATAGTCCAGACGTTCGCCGAGAGTCAGTAGATCCTTGCGCAGCCGCTGTTGCTCTCGGCGCCTGCGCTGCGGGTCATCCTCGGGCCGGAGAGAGAGCGAATCGCCGGGACCCGGCAGCGTATAGGCCTGGATGATGGCCTCCACCAGCACCGGTTCTGGTGAGAGGTCACTGTGAAACGCCCCGTAGAGTTCTGACAGGAGTTCCGCGCGGCTCCAGCTTGGTTCCGAGGCCAGAAGGTCAAGTGCCATGGTCTCGACACGATCCGCCAGAGGTATGGCTGTCTCCGAGGGGGCACGGAGCCACAGGATGGTCTCTGTCAGCGCCGTCAACGGTCCGGCTGCCCCGGGTTTCAGGTCCCGGAGATCCTCGCGCCGGGTGTGCAGAACAGTGGCAGCCTCCAGCATATGCTGGGGCATGGGCTCGCCACGCTGCTGTAGAATCCTCACGGCTACCCTGGCGTGATCGAAACTGGTGCCGGCCTCATCGACAGTCTGATCGGGTCCCTTTCCGCCCTCGTCGTGCGTCAGCACGCGACAGCCTTCGTGTGGACAGAGGATCCACCGGTCGATCGCCAGTCCGCTGCGATTCACCGCATGAACGATGGCTTTGGGCGCGCTGAGTTCTGGGTTTGACGTCAACAGCAGCACTGAAGCCTTTGGTGCCAGATGGGGCCTTGCATAGCTGAGGGCGGCGGCGAGACTCCGCTGATACCAGTCCCAGTCGAGACGACGGCGCTGGAGGAATCCCCGCAGGTCGCTCGGCACACTGTCGTCCCAAAGCCACAGCGACCAAAGGACGGAGAGCGCCCACAAGGTTGCGTCCGGCGGTGCCAGATGCACGATCAGGCCGCTGAACTCGCCCTCAAGATTGTGACCGCTCAAGGACTGTATGGAGCGGTTGAGCAGAACGCAAGCCTGTTCTGGATGGGTGAGGAAGGCTGTCAGATCGCCGGCTCGCTGACCGGGAGGGAGGCTGGGCCGGTGCTCAGGATCATAGCACCGATGATAGGCCGCCGCCGCCTTCTCCAGAACCATCCAGACGTTGCGCTCCAGAAAGCGCTGCGGCGCGCGCAGGCTGCGCGGTCGGGCATCTGGGGTCTCATAGGGCACCAGTGCGGAGCCAGCATCCAGCGCTTCAATGAGTAGCGCATCGATCACCCGGAGGACGCTCTGATCGGCATGGAGTTGGGGGATCCGCTGGATCAGATCCAGGAGCGCGGAGAGGTTGCGCGGCGTGTACAGCTGAATCAGCTGCGCGATGCGGGGTACGTCACTGGGGTCCTGGCCTGCAGCGCGGTTCAGAGCAAGGTGATAGACGGGACCCGATGTCACAGGGTACTTGCCGGCCCGGTGGAGGTCTTCCGCATCCACAGGCCCTTCGCGGGCCTGATCGCAATGCCGGCAGACGACGCGTTTGGCAAAGGGCTGCCCCCTCTCGCGGTCCCATGCAAACCACTCTGCGGTTCCCATCCGATTGCAGTGGGGGCAGAGGCTTTCGTATTGGGACTTAATGTGTAAGGCGAGGGGACGCCCTGCCTTGGGTTGGTCGCCGAGTTGCGTCAGGGCCGTCAGTATCTGGTCACGGGAGACAGGGTCAAGGCCGAGCGCGGCACACAGAAGATCTAGCGGGTTGCGACCCAGTGCAACAACCCGCCGCCCTTCGGTAACGACTTCGTTGACGGCCTCGCCGCTGACGGCGCCGATGGCGAGAATCAGGTCGCCCGGCTCAGTCGTTGACCGGATGAATGCCCTAACTGCGCCTCTCAGTTCCGGAGAGCGATGGCGGGCCAAGGGGAAGGATGGCGGAACCGGCGTGCCAGGGACCAGAACGGGTGTCCCGGGAACAACCATGGGCTGTCTACACCACCTCCACAATCTCGCTGAAGATCGCTGCTGTGCCGCTGCCCCTTATTCGGTGGACGTTACCGCTGCGACGGCATCTGTGATGGCTATGACGTCGGGTGCGCCACTCCTACGGTAGACCTGTTCGCCGTTTCCGTCAAATACAAAGAACGTGGGGATACTGGCAACACCCCATTTGTAAGCGAGCGCCTTACCAGGATCGTTCCGGACATTCAGGCGCAACAGGGATGCCTGCGATTCCAGGTCCCGCTCGAGCTGGTCGACCTTCGGTTTGGAAACCAAGCAGATGCTGCAGTTGTTGGCGTAGAACTGAACAACCGTGGGCCGACCCGCCGTGATCGCGGCTTCCACATCGCTGATGGTCTTGATGTCCGCGCCGGGCGTGCGCAGGATCAGGTAGGCAACGATCAGGCCCAGCACGATGGCGATGGTCAGGCCGTCCTCTTTGAGAATTGTGCGTAGTTTGTCTTTCATTTATCTTTGTCCCACGTTAGTCTGTACGTGATGCTGTGTTGTGTCTGTCCGGCAGAATCTCACTGGCAGGTTTTCCGGCGGCGACCGCACGCAACCGCGCGAGGTTCTCCCGGTCCTCATGCAGGTCGTCGCTCTTGGGCGTCTCGAGGATACCGGCTAGTCTATCCAATCGCGGATCGACGAGGATGCGGCGGAAGCCCTCAAGGCCCAGGTAACCCTCGCCAATGTGTTCGTGACGGTCTTTGTGGCTCCGCAGTGGGTACTTGCTGTCATTGAGATGCACGACGTGGAGTTCCGACAGTCCAATGATCTTGTCAAAGGCCGTCATCATCGCCGCGTAGCCGGCATCGGTTCTGAGTTCGTGGCCGGCAGCGAAGACGTGGCAGGTATCCAGACAGATTCCCAGCCCATCCCCGTTGGCGGTCGCCTCCAGCATCGCCGCGAGCGCTTCAAAGTCACCGCCCAGTGCCGTGCCCTGGCCCGCGGTGGTCTCCAGTAGAATGCGCACGTCATAGCCAGGACAGGCATCCAGCACGCCTCTCAGGCCGTGCTTGGCCTGTTCCAGCCCAGCCTCCATACCCGATCCCGTGTGGGCTCCCGGGTGAAGGACCAGGTAGTCAAGGCCCAGTTTCTCGCAGCGGATGACCTCATCCACCAGCGTATCAACGGAGCGACGGTAGAGGTCCGGTCTGGGCGAGGCGATATTGATAAGGTACGATGCATGCGCCACGAGCGGATGCAGATCCTGCGCGCGCCGCACCTCGTGGAAATGCTCGATCTCCGACTTCTCCAAGGGTGGGGCCTCCCACTGACGGCTGTTCCTCGTCCACATCTGCAGCGATTCACACCCCGCAGAGGTACCGCGCTCCAGGGCGCGGTAGAGGCCACCGGCAATCGATTCGTGGGCGCCTAGTCTGAGCATCCTGGCTTTGTGCCGAGGCCCATCCTGGATAGGATGGGCCTTGTTGGCGTCTACTGACCTCCGTCGATCGGGGCTCCAGGTTCCATAGGACCCACGGCAGCGACAATCTCGTAGCTATTCGTGATCTCGGCGGTCTGCTTGAGCATTGCCTGCACGGAGCAGTACCGCTCCTCAGAGAGCTCGATAGCACGGGTCAGAGCTTTCTCATCAATGCCCTCACCATAGGCAACATAGGTCACGTGTATCTTGGTAAAGACCATGGGATGATCATCTGCGCGTTCCGCATCAACCTTGACCTGGAAATTCGTCATAGGCTGGCGTTTCTTTGCCATAATCGACACGACGTCCATCGCCGTGCAGCTGGCGAGACCGACCAGGACGAGTTCCATAGGGGAGAGCCCCGTGTGGGTGCCAAACTTACCGCCTCTGGAGTCGACGACGATGGCGGGGCTGTCCTCGGTCTCGCCCACCATGCGGAGTCCCGGTCCGGTCCATGTAACTTGAGCTTTCACGCCTCTAGCCTCCCTGTGAGTTGGTTAGTGGTGAGGGCATTCGTGACCCTCACGATATCTGTTCGGAGTCTGCGTTGGGTTCCGGCGACTCGTCGGCCTGTCCGGTCGCTCCCTCAGCTGCTTCCTGTGCGGTGACCGTCGAGATGCCCAGGAGCGTGTAAATGCCACACACCCCTACGATGCCGGTGACGAGGCTGACCAACCCGAGGACACCGACGATGATCCCGACGACGCCCTGGATGAAGAGGAAGCCCAATAGCATCAAGTAGACGCCGAAAATCGTTCTTAGCAGCCGATCGCGCTCGCCGACGTTGCGTTCCATCGTAAGCCTCCTTGATTGCTACAGCTTCTGGAGATACTCGCGAATGTCCAGTGCGGCCTTAGCGCCGTCACCGACGGAGATGCTGAGCTGGGCAGGGTTGTCAGCCCGCACATCGCCAATCGCGTAGAGCCCTGGGACCTTTGTATGCATGTGTTCGTCCGTCTCGATGTACCCCCACTTGTTAAGCTCGACGAGATCGGCAACAAACTGCGTGTAGGGGGAGTACCCCACGTAGATAAAGACGCCATCAGTGTTGTAGACCTTCTCCTCACCGGTCTCCCGATCGATCGCGACCACGCCCGTCACGGTCTTCTCACCCCTGATCTCGGTCACCCGTTGGTTGAAGAGCATCGTGCTGTTTTCGTGAGCCGCGACGCGGTCCTGGAGGATCTGCTCGGCGCGTGAGTAGGGCAGGAACTCCAGGAAGGTCACGTGGTTGGCGTACTCCAACACAGGCAGCCCCTCCTGCAGTCCTGAGTTACCGGCGCCAATGATGATCACATCCTTGCCCTTGAAGAAGGGGCCATCACAGGTGGCGCAATAGGAAACGCCCTTGCCATAGTACTCATCCTCGCCGGGGATATTCAGCTTCTTGGGGCGGCTACCCGTCGCAATGACGACCGTCTTTCCCGCGTAGACCTCGCCCCCGTCCGTGTGGACCTCGATCCTGCCTTCCTCAACCGGCACCACTTTCACGACTTCCTCGAACTCGACGATCTCAGTGCCGAACTGCTCAGCCTGTTCGGTGAAACGTGCCATCAAGTCCATACCGCTGATGCCTTCGGGGAATCCCGGATAATTCTCGATACGCTCGGTGGTCGCGGCCAGACCGCCGGTGGCCTCTCTGTCCAGCACGAGGGTTTTCATCCCGTCGCGCGCGGTGTAGATAGCCGTGGTGAGACCCGCAGGCCCACCGCCAACAATAACGACATCGTAGACGCCCCCACTCGGCCCCGTTCTCGGGGAGTCCTCCGTGATCTTGAAATCAAACATAGGGCAACCTCTCCTTTCGATATCCAGAGTGCCAGACGCTGGCTAGACACCGACCCTGACTGCGCGCCGCCCGTGGCGGACAACAGTCACGTTCCCATTTTACCTTTGTGTCCGTGATTGAAAAAGCCTTCTGATTGGGCTGCGGTCTCAGTTCCGCAAACAGGCCCGGCAATAGCTGCCGGGCCTGTTCTTGAGCGCCAATGAAACCAGTCGTGCGCGACTAGGCCACAGCTCTCTTGATCGCATCAATAACCATATGGGGTGGCGCAGCGCCCTCGATGCGCTCCGTATCGTTGATCACGTTGAGCGGCACACCCATCACGTTGTACTTGTTTGCCAGATCCGGGAACTCGGCGGACTCCACCACATCGGCGTTCACCAGGTCACTCTCGACAGCCATCTGCATCGCGAGCACAGCTGCGCGCGGGCAATAGGGACAGGTCGGTGTCACGAACACCTGGAAATTGACGGGTTTGTTGAGCCCAGCGAGATAGCTCCGCGCCTGGCTGTCCAGCTCCGTTGTCCCTGCGCTGGCTGCCTGAATGCTGTGCAACAGCGTCGAGAACTCATAGCCCGAAGGAATGCCGTAGAAGCGTAGTCCGTAATCCTTCTGGCCCAGGATCGCGATCACGGGCGCACGCTTGATATTCAGGGCGCTAGCCTGGTCCGCGTCCTTGTGGATCTCGTACTGCTCCACGGAGACGCGATTGCTGGTTGCGGCAACCTCGTTGACGAGTTGGACGATCTCGCGACAGTATTCGCAGTTCTTGTCGTCGGTGAAAACAGCCAGTTTGACATCGTTGGGGATCTCACCCAACATCTCGGTTACGTTCTTCAGAATTTCTTCATTGAGCAACGCCATTCGTGACCTCCGGATCTGATGACTGTGTCGTGTTTCTCTGTCGATTATTTATGGTTATTTTCTACCTTATGATTATAACATCGGGCCCGGAGGCGTCAAGAAACCCGAGCCTCTCGGCTGAGGATCTAATTTACCTCTAATGCAGCGTGTCAGCGCCATCGCCCCCAAAGGAGACTGCAGCTTCCGGGAAGGTGCATCGAGCCTAACAGATGCCGAAGGTTTTGCACTCGCACACTATCTGAGTCAGGACTGCGCTCTACCTTCCCGGAAGACCCCGTGGACTATTGCCGGACGAGGACTTTGTCGTAAACTTGGGTCCTATGCTCGATCTCCTGTTCTTGCACGCTCCAAGTGTTTACGACTTCCGCAGACGGGCGACGTTGTGGGGGCCGATATCGGATCTGGTGCCCTCTACGCCTGTCTTTGACATGTACCCTTTGGGCTTTGCCACCATGCTGGCGCACCTGGAGCAAGCCGGCTTCGCCGTCCGGATCGCCAATCTCGCAGCGCGCATGGTTCGCTCCGATCGCTTCGATCCTGAGCGACTCATCGCCAACGTGGATGCCCGCGCCGTTGGGATCGATCTCCACTGGCTGCCACACGCTCACGGGGCACTAGAGGTCGCGAAGCGTGTCAAGGCGTACCATCCGGATGTTCCGGTGATCTTAGGTGGTTACTCCGCCTCCTATTTCCACGAGGAGCTGCTCCAGTCACCCTCTGTGGACTATGTGTTGCGTGGTGATTCCACCGAGGTCCCTCTGGAGCGCCTCATGGCACACATCGTGGCGGGTACTGAGCCGCAGGATGTGCCCAACCTGACGTGGCGGGATCGCGCGGGCGGTGTCCACGTCAACCCCCTCACCTACGTGCCCGAGAGCCTGGATCATCTGACGCTGGATTTCCGGCCTATGGTCAGATCGGTTGTCCGCCGGCTGGACCTGCTCAATCAGGTACCATTCAGCCATTGGCTGGAATACCCCATTATGGCCTCGCTGACCGTCAAGGGTTGCACCCAGAACTGCACCATCTGTGGCGGATCGGCCTTCGCCGGTCGTCACCTGTCTGGGCGGCGGAATCCGGCCTATCGCTCACCGGAGCTGCTGGCAGAGGATGTGCGGCGCATTGGGCGCCTCAGCCGGGCGCCGGTCTTCATCCTGGGCGATCTGCGGCAGCCCGGCATGGACTACGCGCGGCGTTTCTTCCGTGCGGTACAGGGTTTTGATGGCCCGGTGCTGGTGGAGTTCTTTGGCCCTGTCGACCGTGGGTATGCCGAGGAGTTGGCGGCAGCGCTTCCCAACTTCCTGGTGGAGTTTTCTCCCGAGTCGCACGACCCGGCTGTGCGCAGCGCCTCCGGCAAACGCTATAGCAATGCGGGCATCGCGCAGACGATCGAGGCCTGTCTGGCAGCAGGCGCGAAGCGGTTCGACCTCTTCTTCATGATCGGCCTCTCACAGCAGACGCCGGACTCTGCGCTGGCGACAGTGGATTACTGCCGATCGCTGTTGGCGCGGTTTGACGACGGTCGGTTGATCCCCTTCACATCACCCCTGGCGCCGTTCCTAGACCCCGGCAGCCGTGCGTACGAGCAGCCTGACCAGTTCGGCTACATCCGCCATGCTCAGACGTTGGAGGATCATCGCCAGCTTCTGTTACAGCCGACGTGGAAACATATACTCTCCTATGAGACGCGTTGGATGGACCGGGGTGCGCTGGCTGAGGTTACCTACGAGGCGGGCTTCCAGCTCAACCGTCTGAAGCGCGAGGTCGGGCTGGTCAGTGCGGAGAAAGCCGCCGAGACGGAAGAGCGGATCGGCGCAGCGCGCGCGCTGATGGCAGAGATCGACGAGCTCATCGCCGCGTGTGCATCTGAGGAGCTAGTGAGCCGGTTGTTGGCGCTGAAGCCACGCATCGATGCCGCCAACACGTCAACGGTGTGCGATAAGTCGGAGCTGGATGCTGCTGTGGGCATAATTCCCTTCAAAGTGATCAACCTCGCCCAGATTGGGCTGGGCCTCGAGCCATAGACCTGCGGATCACCCCGAAGACAGCCAGGCCGACGGCAGGCCGTCAGGGCCAAGGCCATCGCATTTCACCTTAAGTCAGCCGCAGATGTCATTCTGAGCGGGTCAGCTGATCATCCACGCTGCTAATCAAGGCCAGCGAAGAATCTCCCGCCCCGGTGCACGCCCGGGCTCCAGGCGGGAGATTCCTCGCTGGCAGGGTTTGTCGATACGGATGATCATAGTACTCGCTCGGAATGACAAATGACCCGTTTCGTTTACCAAATGCGATAGCCCTGCCGTCAGGGCCGTTGCGGGTGGGCGCGCTCGCAGTACAATGGTAGGGGCGATTCCAGGGGCCAGCGCATCCGCCTGCAACCACTGGCAACCACGAACACGGAAAGGAGTCATCGAACGATGGAGCGATACCGTATCCAACCGAACACAGAGGTGGATCTGAGCGCTTGGGATCCGCGTGATACGAGTGCCTTTAACGGTGACAAGGCCGCGGGTAAGCAGGCGCTTCGCATGCTGAACAAGCGGCTAGAGGAGCTGCAGGAGCTCCTGTACGCTGAAGGGAAACGTAAGGTGCTGATGGTCCTGCAGGCTATGGACACCGGGGGCAAGGATGGCGTCATCCGGCACGTCTTCGACGATGTCAACCCCCAGGGGGTCAAGGTCGCGAACTTCAAAGTGCCTACACCGGTCGAGCTCTCGCACGACTACCTCTGGCGCGTGCACAAACAGACGCCGGGGCGTGGTGAGATCGTTATCTTCAACCGCAGCCACTATGAGGACGTTCTCGTCGTAAGGGTGCACAACTTGGTACCCGAGTCCGTCTGGTCTCGCCGCTATCAGCACATCAACGAGTTCGAGCGCCTGCTTGTTGAAGAGGGGACGACAATCCTGAAGTTCTACCTACATATCAGCAAGGACGAGCAGAAGGAGCGATTGCAGGACCGATTGGACGAGCCTGACAAGCGCTGGAAGTTCAGCCTTGGAGATCTGGATGAGCGAGCGCTTTGGGGCGACTATATGGCGGCCTACGAGACGATGCTCAGCAAGACGAGTACCGAGTGGGCGCCCTGGTACCTCATTCCTGCGGATCGGAAATGGTATCGCAACTTGGTTGTGGGCAGCGTGCTGGTGTCGACGTTGCAGGCCTGGGACATGCAGCCCCCCGCCTTCGAAGGAAACCCTGAAGAGATCGTGATCGTCTGACGCGTAGGTCAGGGGGACGTGCCCTGATATTGATTGGCGACCCTGGGTTGTTGTGCCACCGGACCGGTTCAGCTGTTGCGGAGAGGAAGCCATCTTGGTACTCCCCATCCTCGTGAATGTGTTGCTGCCGGTCTTCGTCGTTGCCGGCATCTCTGCAATCGCCCAGCGCCAGTTGAGGTTGGACGTGCAGTCGTTCTCGAAGGCAGCTTTCTACGTCTTCAGTCCGGCGATGGTGATCGATGCGCTGGCCAACTCCGATGTGAGCGGTGCGGAGTTTGGCCAATTGGCGCTCGCCTATGTCCTCACGATCCTCGTTCTTTGGGGCCTTGGTGAGATAGCCAGCCGTCTCCTCCGGCTGGAGGCGGGCACTCGGGCTGCGTTTCTGGCGCCGATCCTGCTACCCAACACCGGCAACTACGGGCTGCCGGTGAACTTGCTCGCCTTCGGCCCTGCCGGTCTTGCGCGCGCGGCCTTGGTGGTGACTGTCAACTCGCTGGTCCGGTCGACGCTGGGCGTCTTCATCGCTGCACGCGGGCAGGCAGCCTCACCTCGAGAGAGCCTCAAGCGCGTGCTCTCCGTTCCGGTGCTCTATGCTGCCCTCATTGGATTGGTCGTCAACGTGACCGGCCTGAGACTTCCGGAGCCGATCCTCAAGGCCGCGAACGTCATGGGCCAGGGCCTGGTGCCGGCGTCCTTGCTTGTGCTCGGAGCGCAGGTGTTGTGGAGCCTTGAGGCCCGGCGGCGCCCCGCCAAGACCGGACCGCTGGCGATCGCGACGATGGGGCGGTTGGTAGTGGCACCGCTTCTTGCTTTCGCGATCGGCGATCTGGTGGGTCTCGAAGGCCTGACCCAGAAGGTCCTGACGCTGGAGAGCGCGACACCCGCGGCTGTGATGTCTCTGGTCCTTGCGACCGAATTCGACACCGACGTACCCTTCGCGGCGCTCGCTGTGCTGGTGACCACGCTCGTAAGCCTCGTCACCGTGACGGCCTGGCTGGTATGGCTCATGTGAGGGCGGGCCAGCGCGTCGCTGTGTGGCGCGAGCTGTGAACTTTGTGCCGCTGCACTGCATGGTACAGATGACAGGGAGGTTGGACGTTTGACGGTACAGGTGGCGACGATGGCGCCGGTGTCTCTGCCTTGGCAGCGTGCCGCAAGGCGGGTCCTGGCTGTGCTGCGCGTTGTCGCCGGTTGGCTCTACGCCACGACAGGGAGCCCTGCGCTTGCGGGCGTTGCGGGTGTCCCGACCGAGGATCTGATTCTCAGGTTCCAGCGGGGACAACCGAGAGCTTTTGAGGCACTCTACGACCGGTACAAGGACTACATTTACCGGGTGGCCTTCTCTGTGTTGCGTAACCGGGCGGAGGCCGAAGATGCTGTGCAGGAAACCTTCCTCGACCTGCTCAAGGCACTGCCCGCCTATGACGTCAATGGGCCGGCGCGGTTTGAGACCTGGCTCTATCGTGTGGCTCTGAACCGTGCCCGTATGCATCTGCGTCGCAAACGCCCGCCCTCCGCGGAATGGGAGGATCTGGAGGAGGGGTTGGAGCGACTGGATGTCACGGATGGAGGGGCGGTTGGGGCCCAGTCGCAGCTTAGCTCGCACGGGGTCTTGTCCGGTGGGAGCTTGGTGGAGGGCGGGCCTGAGCGGACCATGATCGACCGGGAGACCGCGACCGCGCTTTGGCGGGCGGTGGACCAGCTTCCCGACACGCACCGGCTTCCGGTCCTCCTACGGTATCGTGAGGGGTTTTCGTACGAGGAGATCGCGGAGGCGCTGGGCGTTCAGCTGGGAACGGTCAAGTCGCGGTTGTACAACGCACATAAGAAACTGCAGCGATTTCTGGCGGAGTGAGGAGAACGAGCGATTGTGAGTGAGGCTCACGTTCAGGAAGACCTGCTCGCCTACTTGGATGGCGAGCTGGATGCCGCTGCCCGCGCGCGGGTTGAGGCACACCTAGAACAGTGCCAGCTATGCGCGGCAGAACTGGCGCAGCTGCGCGAGTTGCGCTATGGGCTGAATGTGACACTAGATACCGCGCTGTCCTCGGTCCGGCTTTCGCGAGAAGCTGACGATCGCATCCGCGAGGTGCTGGGGGACCGGCTAGCACGGCACGAACATGGCAGAGCGTGGGGCGGCCTCGCCAATTGGTTCCGTGCACTGGGGCCGGTGCAACTGCGACTGGCTCAAGCCTCGCTGGCGCTGATGGTGCTCCTGTATTCGCTGAGCACAGGCCTTGCACTCAACATCACCGCTCCTGTTCAGGCCCATGAGGTCTTGGTCTTAGGTGAGTCCCGGCTGGCGCCGGGCAGCCAGGGCGCGCTCCGCGTCATCGTACGCGATGTCGGCGGGGATGGTGAGATATCCGGTGACGGCAGTCGATCAGCCGTGGGCCTATCCGGTGCGCTGACCGGCTCGCCGGTTGCGGGCGCTTCCGTGATGATCAGCTTGCTGACCGAGTCCGGTGCGCTCGCCCCCTTGTTTGCGGGCGCCACCGATGCCCTGGGGACCGTCAACGCCAGTTTCACCGTACCGGACTTGCCGGAAGGGACGGTGGAGCTAGTCGTCGAGACCAGCTCTTCCACGGGGGTCAGCCGGCTCACGCAGCAAGTCGCCATCGCGCGCACCTACAAGATCTTCGTGATGAGCGACAAGCCAGCCTACCGCCCGGGCCAGACGATTGCCTTGCGCGCCCTTGTGTTGGATGCAGCGGACCTTCGCCCCGTCACCGAGGGCCGGCTCCAATGGTCGGTCCGCGACGCCACGGGGGCTGTGGTTGGGCGGGCCCCCGTCGATCTATCATCCTATGGCGTGGGTACCTGGATGTACGAACTGCCCGCAACGGTTCCCGAGGGTGACTACCAGATCACGGCAACCTTCGGTGATACGCGCTCCGAACGGACGGTGCGCGTCGAGGCGTATGATCTCCTGGCGTTTCGTGTTGCCCTCTCACTGGCGCGCACGTATGCGGTGCCGGGCGAGGCCCTAGGCGGCACCGTCGCCGCCAGTTACTTCTTTGATATGCCGGTGGCAGCCAGCATTGCCGTGGTACGAGGTACGGTGCCGGAGCTTGGGGACCAGCCTGTGGTCGAGGTCGCGGGCCTGACGG
>JAFGNI010000194.1 GCA_016927095.1 Anaerolineae bacterium
ACCATGCCGACGATCATCGTGTTGACGTCGGTGGTGAAGATGCCCAGGGGAATGACCATCGTCATGGTCAGCGTCTTGAAGATGACGTTCAGGGCATACATCACGCCCTCCCACGACATTCCGGCGCCCCCCACCAGCGGCCACGCTTCGGGGAACCTGAAAATCATCGTGAACTGGTCTTCGGTCAAGCCTGTCAGTGACGTGATCAGCGGTCCGGCGAAGAACCCCTGGGTGAGCAACAGCAGGATGTAGAACGGGATCATCACCAGGATGATCGTGCGGATGTAGCCGAACTTGACGCCCGCGGCCAGGCAGACCAGGATGATGGCCAACGCCAGGAGTCCGTTCATCAACGGGCTCTCCCACACGAAGGCTACCAACGTGATCGTGGCCATCATCACCAGCTTGGGGCGGAAGTCGAGGCGCGTGAAGAATGAATCCCGCTCAA
The DNA here is from genome assembly GCA_016927095.1 of Anaerolineae bacterium. The sequence goes on from JAFGNI010000194.1 coordinate 449, forward strand.
CGGTCTGGAACGCCATGGTACTCACGCGGCATCTCTTTCAGGGGCACACTGGAAGCAGGCGGCGACCTCCTCCGGTGTCAGGAGTGGGTAAGGGGTGCCCGCGGCTTCCGCCAGTGCCTGTGCCAACAGAACCGCCTGAGGGGGCGTCAGATAGGTTGAGGCCAGAAGCTCGCGCTCATGGAAGGCGTGGCGGATGGGGGCGTCAAGCAGAATGGTGCCCTTGCCCATCACGATCACGCGCTCGGCGTAGTTGGGCATCAGGTAGAGGTGGTGGGTGATGACGATCACCGTCTTGCCCATCTCGTGCAGGCGCTTGCTGATCTCCAAGATAGTGCGCGCGCCGCGGTAGTCCTGTCCTGTTGTGGGCTCATCAAAGATGATGATCTCAGGTTTCATCGCCAGGATAGCCGCGATGACCACCCGGGCGCGGTCGCCTCTTGGCAAGGCGAGCGGGTGGCGGTCGCGAACGTCAAGCAGCCCCATTGCAGCCAGGCTCTCCTCCGTACGGGCTTGAACCTCCGCTGCGGAGAACTTCAGGTTTTCGAGGGCAAAGGAGACCTCAGCCTCGACCGTGGCATTGAAGATCTGGTTGTCAGGATTCTGGGCCACGTAGCCGATGCGCCTTGCCAGCGTGCTCATCGCCAACGCATGGGTGTCAGTGCCCCCGACCAGCACCGTGCCCTTCGTCGGCACCAGGAGTCGCAGGAAGTGCTTCACGAGGGTGCTCTTGCCCGCACCATTCTGCCCGATGATGAGGACGTATTCCCCCTCGCGGATGTCCAGGGAGACCCCTTTGAGCGCTTGCGTGCCGTCGCCATAGACGTGTTCCAGCTGGTTGACGGAGAGCAATGGCGAACCGTTCTGCATTTTGGCTTCGGGGGCGAGCTGGGGCGGCTGAACGACGGCGACATCCCCCACCTCGCATGCAGCTGCCAGCCTTCGGATCTCGGCGATGCCCCTGTCGAGGGAGACCGGAATCCTCGGCACTGAAATGCCGGATTGCCGGATGTGATAGAAGGTCGTGGCCACCTGGGGCGGGCGCAGGTGGCTATCATGCATCAGGCCGATGTCGGCGTACAGCTCATCGGGCGTGCCTGACATGACCAGCTCGCCGTTATAGAGCAGGATCAACCGATCTGCGAACTCGGCCATCTCCTCTGACGCGTGGCTTGCCATCACGATCGTGACCCCGAGCTCTTCGTTCAGCTCGCGGACCGTGGCGAACACCTCCTGAGATCCAACCGGGTCGAGCTGGGAGGTCGGTTCGTCCAGGATCAGCAGGTCCGGCTGGACCGCCAGGGCTGCGGCGATCGCCAACCGCTGCTTTTGGCCGCCTGACAGCTCGTGAGGGTGCTTCTTCTCCGTGCCCTCCAGGCGGGCGGCCTCGAGGACCCGGGGAATCCGGGCGATGATCTCCTCGCGGGGCACCTTGAGGTTTTCCAGAGCGAATGCGATCTCATTCTCCACGGAAGTGGCCGTGATCTGTGTTTCGGGATCCTCAAAGACCACACTCACGTGTTGGGCCAGCCTGCTGATGGGATGTTCGAGCGTGTCCAGTCCCTTGACCTTGACGTCGCCGAAGAAGCGTCCCCCGTAGAACTGCGGCACGATGCCATTGAGCGTGAGGCACAGGGTCGTCTTACCCGCGCCGGTCGGCCCGATCAAGCCGAGAAACTCCCCTCGGCGGATCTCCATGGTGACATTCTTGAGCACCAGCTCGTCAGAGCGTGGGTACATATAGGACACCTGGTTGAGTGTTGCGATGGCACCGGTCATAAGAACCTATTCTACTTGCGTTTGTCCCATAGGCGTTTGGCGTTGGCGATGAAGCCGGGTAAGCTATGATATCTATGTGACCCAGCGATTGTCTGGCGCCTATGTGGAGATGGTATCACGGACTTGGTCAATGCCTTCGCCGGTGGGGAGCCCTAGACGGCTCTGAACGGTCTGGTTATTGCTCGCTAGGCTGATGCGACGAGCGCGACGGCTTGGGCCCTGAAGGGAGTTTGCCTATGTTCACAGCAGCGCAAGCACGTTACCTGCGACAGGTTGTCATCCCGGTGCGGCTGGCTTGTGTGACGGCATCCGGCTGGCCGGCGGTGCTCTCACTCTGGTATCTTTACGAGGACGGTCTGCTGAAGTGTGCGACGCAGGCCTCGGCCCGCGTCGTCGCCTACCTGCGCAATGAGCCCCGGTGCGCCTTTGAGGTCGCTGCCGACGTACCGCCCTATTGCGGCGTTCGAGGCCAGGGACGTGCCGACATCGATGACACCTCGGGCGCTGAGGTGTTGGCGCGTCTGCTCGAACGCTACGTCGGGGATCTCGATACCCCGCTGGCCCGGCAACTCCTGCGGCGCAGCGATTCGGAGGTGGCCATCGTCATCCGCCCCCTGCAGGTTTTCGCCTGGGACTTCACCGATCGCATGGCCGACACCTTCCCCGAGCTACCGCCGAAGATCTGCCCTGCCTGACCGCTCTCGCGTCCGCCGGCACGGCTCCCTGCATGTAGGACGGGCTGTCGAGCCCGTCCCGCCGCCGAAGGCGGCGTCAATCCGCCTTGCCCCGCCACCACGCGCGCCTTGTCGCGGGCCGGGACGGCTTCCCGGCCTACATGGCGACCGTGCGCTGTCTGCCTAGACTGCCCTCTGTAGGGCGGCT
>JAFGNI010000195.1 GCA_016927095.1 Anaerolineae bacterium
ATCGGCCCCAACGGCGCAGGCAAGACCACCTTCCTCAAGATGATCACCGGCGAGGAGGCGCCCGACCGGGGCACCGTCCGCGTCGGCGACACCGTCCAACTCGCCTACGCCGACCAGTTCCGCGCGCTCGACGGCGCGAAGTCCGTCTGGGAGGAAATCTCCGGCGGCCTCGATACCCTCACACTGGGCACGCGCCAGGTGAATTCCCGCGCCTACGTCGCCTCCTTCAACTTCACCGGGTCCGACCAGCAGAAGGCGGTCCAGGCCCTCTCCGGCGGCGAGCGCAACCGGGTCCACCTCGCCAAGACGCTGAAGGCCGGTGGCAACGTCATCATGCTCGACGAGCCCACGAACGACCTCGACGTCAACACGCTGCGGGCGCTTGAGGACGCCCTTGTCGCCTTCGCGGGTTGCGTTATCGTCGTCAGCCACGACCGCTGGTTCCTCGACCGTGTCGCGACCCACATCCTGGCCTTTGAGGAGGAGGGGCGCGTGCATTACTTCCTCGGCAACTGGTCCGACTACGAAGCCGACCAGCGCGAGCGGTTTGGCAAGAATGCCAGCACCCGCGGCAAATACCGCGCCCTCCGCCGCGGATAAAAGCAAGACATCCACAGATTACGCAGATTTCACAGATTAGAAGAGAGAAGAATCTGCGTAGACTGTGTAATCTGTGGATTGAGCCGTTAAGGAGTCTCTATGACCAACGTCTGGATTGCGCTGGGGTTCACCGTCTTTGCCGGCATGGCCACCGGCATCGGCAGCGCGCTGGCCTTCTTCGCCAAGCGCACCGACCACCGCTTCCTGGCCATCTCCACCGGCTTCTCCGCCGGTGTGATGCTCTACGTCTCCTTCGTCGAGATCTTCTACAAGGGCGTGGACGCGCTGCTGGAAGCATACGGCGACCCCCGCGGCTGGTGGATCAACGTCATCGCCTTCTTTGTAGGGATCCTCATCATCGGCTTGATCGACAACCTCATCCCGTCGGCAGAGAACCCGCACGAAACCCGGACCGACGCCGCCGTGGCGCCGCTCCGGGCGTGTGACGAGCCGGGGGCCGATCCCGAATCATGTGCCGATCCCGACGACGAAGCGGTTGCAGCGCCGAGGCCGTCGCCCGCCGCTGCCGGGGCGATGCACGCCGGTGATACCACGCCGGCACCGGGCACGCACGAACATGCCCTGCTGCGCATGGGCCTCTTCACCGCCCTCGCCATCGGCATTCACAACTTCCCTGAGGGCCTCGCGACGTTCCTTGCGGCACTGCAAGATCCTGCCGTGGGCGGTGCCATCGCCGTGGCCATCGCCCTCCACAACATCCCTGAGGGCATCAGCGTCTCTGTTCCCATCTTCTACGCCACCGGCAGCCGCCGCAAGGCCTTCATCTACTCGGTGCTCAGTGGCCTCTCCGAACCCATCGGCGCCGTCATCGCTTACATCGCCCTGCGCCTCATCGTGGGGGGCGCCGGCGGCGTGATGCCCCCCCAGGTCATGGGCATCCTCTTCGCGGGCGTCGCCGGCGTTATGGTCTACATCAGCCTGGACGAACTCCTACCCACCAGCCGCGCCTACGGCAAAGGCCACGAAAGCCTCTTCGGCCTCGTCGCTGGCATGCTCGTGATGGCCCTCAGCCTCCTCATTATGCGTTAGGGCGGGAGAAGCAGCATCCACAGATCACGCAGATTCATATAGGCAAAAGCAGCGCATCTCGCTATGAGATGCGCTGCTCTGATGTAGGTCGAACCCGTACTGCATACGGGCTCCGTCTAGTTCAGCCTCGCACTGACTGGCCCCGCAACCCCATCGACCGCTCCGCATGCCCCCCCCCGCCCTCCCCGCCGCCACCTCATCTGAACCAGCCCATGCCCGTACAAGGCCGGTTCCCTGCCGTTCGTCACGCCCAAGCTGTCCGTGCGCAAACATCCAAACGTGCAAACGTTGAAACGTTCAAACGTTCCGACGCCCTCCCGTGTCCCACAGCTCCCGGTGCACCGCGAGGTTCTCTAAGAACGACGCGCGCAGGACGGGATCCTGGATCCGCGCCGCCTGCGCGTCCAGCGCTGCCGCCGCATCCGCCAGCACCTGGGAGGCCCGCGGATCCCCCGCCGCCTGCAGCACGCGCACGCATGTCCAGTGGACGCGGAACGGCTCGTCGGCCCCGTGCAGCGCCTCGGGGTCCTGGGCCAGCGCCGCTAGGATCGTCTCGACGTAGTCCTGGGCGCGGGCCACGTCGCCGCGCCGCAGCCAGTGGTGCGCCAGCGCCGCCCTCGCCTCCAGGATCAGCGGCGGCGTCTCCAGGCTCTCGTGGATCGCCAACGCCTCCGCCAGCGGGCCCTCCGCCGCTGCAAAGTGGTCCAGCGCCGTCAGCGCCAGACCCAGGCGCATCAGCGTCTGGCCCTCAGTGTAACGGTCGCCCAGCGCCCGGGTCAGAGGCAGCACCTCGGTGGCCAACGCGGCGGCGCGCTCGGCCTGTCCATCCAGCAGCGCGACGAGGCTCGTGTTCGAGCGGACCAGTGCCTCCCCCTCGCGATCCTGGATCTCGCGCGCAATAGCCAGCGCCGCCTCATACAGCTCCCAGGCGTTGGCGAGATCGCCCTGCGACCACGCTAGAGCCGCGAGGTTGTTGAGTACGATGCCCTCCGCCCGGCGCCGGCCCGTGTCCCGGTGGACCGCCAGCGCAGCGGTGTAGTACTGGGTCGCGGTGGTGTAATCGCCCATCTCCGCCAGGCAGTTGCCGATGTTGTTCTGCAGGCGCGCCTCGCGGTGGCGGTCGCCCATCTCCCGGAGGTGAGCGAGTGCCTGGTCGAAGTAGGCGCGTGCCGCATCGTGTGCCTTCCGCACGTAGTGGGCAGTGCCGATCGCCGTGAGGCTGTCCGCCTCGTTCTGGCGATGGCCCGTCTGCTGGCTCAGTGAGAGCGCCCGTTGCCCGGCGTCGAGCGCCTCCACGACGCGGCCCTGGCCCAGGTGCACCCGGCTCAGATGGAGCCAACCCGCGCTCTCGAGGTCGGGGAGGTCGTGTGCTTGCGCCAGCGTCAGGGCCGCCTCCAACTGACGCTGGGCCTCTGCGTAGGTGCCCGTGAGCTGTAGCGCGTGGCCCCAGGCCAGATGCGCCGCGGTGCAGGGCATACAGTCGATACCGTTAGGGTCCTCGATGTGTGCCAAAGCGCGTTGTGCTGCAGCGATGGCTTCATCGTAGTCGCCCATCGCATTGCACAGCCGCGCCCGCGCCAGCTGCAGGGCGATCAGGGCGTGTCCCAGCGCCGGCGTCCCACGGTGACCGTCCCGCTCTGTGATCTCCGAGATCGCCGCAGCGAGGAGGGCAGCCCCTCTTGCACAGGACCACGAAGCAGATAGTAGTCGGCCAGGCCATCGGCAGCTTGGGCCAGGCTGGGCCAGTGCCGGCGCTGGACGGCCCATTCCCAAGCCGCGCGGATGTTACCGATCCGTTGTTGAAGGGCCGCCAGTGCCTCGGGACGCGCGGCGCGCCCCAGTTCCCATGCATGGTCTGCTAGGAGGGCTAGATAGGAGCCTGCATGGCGGTCACGGAGCTGGCTGGCCCGTTCTGGCGCCTGCGCCAGCCGTTCAGCGGCATACTGCCGCAGGACGGGATGGATCGAAAGGTGACCATCCGTGCCCCGCTGAACCAGCGATTTGTCGGCCAACTGCTGCAGGATCTCGGGCGTGGCTCCGGCAATCGCCTGGGCCAGGGCGGTGGTGAAGGTGCCGGTGAAGACCGACAGCGCACTGAAGGCATCCTGCTCCGCGACGCCCAACAACGCCCAGGAGTGGTCGAAGCTGGCCCGCAGACTGCGGTGTCGCGCGGGCATATCGTGGAAGCGGCTGCTCAGCGCATCGAGGCTCCCGGCGATCTGCGCCGCGACCGCTGCCACGCCGGCACCGGGCAGGCTCGCAGCGGCGAGCTCGATGCCAAGCGGAACGCCGTCTACGAGCTGGCAGATGCGAATCGCCGCTGCAGCATCCTCCTCCGCTGCCATCCGGTCAGATACAGCATCCGGACTTGGACCGGTGGCTAGGGCATCCGGGACGTGGCCCGCACGGTTGGTGTATCCCGCTGGCGAGGTGTAGCCCGCTCGGGCTGCGCAGGTCCAGAAGAGCCTCACGGCGTCGTCGCCGTCTTGGTCTCTAGAGCCGTCTGCCGGGGCCACGGGCAGCCCATCGAGTTCGAGGACCCATTCCTCGCGCAGGTTGAGCCGCTCGCGCGAGGTCGCCAGCAGGACTGTGCCGGGCGCATAGCGCAGGAGCGCGCTGATAAGGCTGCGTGCCTCCAGCACGTGCTCGAAGTTGTCCAGGATGAGCAGCAGCGCCTTGTTTCGTAGGTAATCGCGGACCTGGGCTTCTGGTTCGCCGCGGACGTCGAAGGCGTAAGCCATCGCAGCGCCGATGGCCGTGGCTACGTCTTCGGGGCTCTGGCAAGTGTTCAGGGACACCCAGAAGAGCCCGTCGCGATAGGCCCCAAGCTGCGCTTCGGCGGCTCGCAGCGCCAACCGGGTCTTGCCGATGCCGCCGGGCCCGGTCAACGTGAGCAACCGGCAGTCTGGACTTGCCAAGTGGTCGCCGATTGCCTGCAGTTCAGCGCGGCGCCCGACGAAGGGCGTTGCCGCAGCAGGAAGGTTGTGACGCGGCCGGATCAGGGGCGGGACGTGCCCCTGCCGGATCTGCGCCACCAGGGCCTGCGTCTCTTCGGTCGGCGCCACGCCCAGCTCGTCCGCCAGGGTCGCGCTGAACTCTCGGTGGTGCGCCAAGGCGACGTTGCGTTGGCCGTCAGCAGCCAGCAGCCTGAGCAGAGTGCGATGGGCCGTCTCGTCCCAAGGGGCCATCTCGCACAGCCGCCACGCGAGGGCAAGCGCCTTTGCAGCATTACCCCGCCGCTCATAAGCCTCGCAGAGCTGCCCGAATGTCCTTGTGGCCAGACGCCGCGTCCATTCGCGTTTCAGCGTCGCCCATTCCTCGAACGGGGCGCTGTCCTTCACATAGACGTCGGCGAGGAAGGCGCCCACCACCAGTTCGGCAGCGCTCTGGAGTCGGGCGATGCAGGACTGGCAGCCGAGAAGGTCGCGGTGCCGGTGGCGGCGACAGGCGTCGATGAGTCCGGCAAAGGCTGTGACGTCCACGACGTCCGCCTCCGTGAGGGCCAACTCGACGCTGTTGCGGTCGATGGTGAGGTCCTCAAAGCCGCGCAGGGCGCGCTTGAGATAGCTGAGGGTCTGCCGGAGGCTCTGGCGGGCGAGATCGGCGGGACTATCGGGCCAGAGCAGGTCGGCCAGTTTGTCGCGGCCGTGGGCCGTGTTCGCCTCCAACGCCAGATAGGCCAACAGCGCGCGCGTCTTGACCGTGGCGAAGTCGGTCAACGGCTTGCCGCCGTGGTGAACCTGGAAGGACCCGAAGAGCTTGATGGTCAGGTGGTCCACGCGTATCCCTGGCTGGTTTGGGGTGGGTGGTGTCCTAGGCCGTCACTTCCATTATAGTCAGCCGGCACCAGGGCGCAATCTCAGACCCTATGACGTTCCTCTGACGCTGCCGCGCTATCCTATCAGCAAGACTTCGAGGGACCTTCGTGAAAGCTGAACGCGATGACCGATGATCGAGAGTACCACGCGTTTCTGTTGCGGCTGTGGCGCACCACCGACCGTGGTCGTGCCGTATGGCGCGCCTCGCTGGAGGTGCCGGGCGAGGCCACCCGCCACAGCTTCGCTTCGTTCCCGGATCTGGTCCGGTTCCTGGCGGCGCAGATCCACCAGCCCATGCCGGGGCGCCTCCGTGATGCCGTGACCGCGGATGAGGATCCACCCTCGGTGCCCACGTAGACCAACTCGGTCCGGTCCGACTTAGTTACACTGAGCGTTGATCGCGATTCGGGTCAGGTAGTACGTGAGCCAGTCGTCCTCCACCAGGTGGTAGAGGTGATACCGCAGCACCGGCGCGCTGACCTTGGCGACCGAATCCCAATAGCCGGACCCAAGGGTGGCCTCGTAGTCCTTCACAATCGCCGACACGTGCCGCGTGAAGCTCCCGATGGGCTTCTCCTGGGTGCGGAAGACGGCCTCCTCGGGTTTGTAATAGCGGCGCAGCCAGGTCAGCAGCGCCTGGACCGGCGGCGTGGTCATATCGATGCCGGCCTCGCTGGTCATCAGCAACTCCTTAACCATGTTGTGTCCGTGGTAGACCCACGTCTGGATCTCTGCGGGATCCTTCTGCGAGAGATGCCAGAGCAGAAAGCCAATAGCGCGTTGCAGGGCCTCTTGGTACTCCGGAATGTGCGAATGCCACAGGGCCTCTGTCGCATAGTAGGTGCCCCAGGCGCAGCTGCGGTCCCAAGGCCACCGTCCCTGTGTTGTCGACGGGGTGGGTGAGTCCGCCAGGTGGTTCGGGTTGAGCCAGCCGCCGTCCTCTCTCTGGCAGCGCAGCAGCCGGTCCCAGCGACCCTCGAGCCGGGGATCGGACGCCATCCCGATGCTCGCGAAAGCCCGCAGTGGCGTAGCGTACAGTCCGCAGCAGTTGGATGTCACTCCGCCTTCGTCGATGACGGGATCAGGGAGGTCCGTGTTTGCCATTAGGTAGTCCGCGCCGTGGTGGATGCGGGGATCGCCCACCGTGAAGCCCATTTCGCCAAGATAGGGTAACAGCCAAGCGGTCGTGACGAACTTGGGTCGCGACGCCGTGTAGCCGGGCAGCGCCTGGCGCCGGTAGCCCTGTGGCCCCCACGGCCCGCCGCTGAACCATGAGCCGTCCTCATGCTGCTTGGAGAGAAGCTCCGCCGCCTCGGGTCCCTGCGCCACTCGGGACCACAGCGCCTGCATTGCTTCAGAACCCGGGTCCGTCTGCAGCAAGTGCTTGTGCGTTAGGTACTTGACCGCATCCGAAGCGTTGGCCAGGAGCCAGTCGATGTTGCGCTCTATTTCATGTCTGGTCAAGAACACGGTCGTCTTTCCTGAACTTAGCCTTTGGGTACCATCACACGCATACGCCAAGTGCGCGCAGACTGGCTTGCACTAGGATAGCCACCCGCGTGCGGGCGGGCTAACAGCCCGCCCTACATCTCCCCTTGCATCAATCTGTGACATCCGCGTAATCTTTGGATGCTTCTGTGTTCGCATGCACCATTGCGTACAGCCGTGGCACCTGCACCGCTAGCTCCTCGCGGACGGTGATCGCCTCAAACTCGGCGCCGACACCGCCGTACTCGAAGGCGATGATCTCGGGCGTGGGCCACGCGCCGTCTCGGATGCGACCCAGCGCCCACTCGAAGAAGGTCCAGTCCTCATCGGTCATGGGCAGGTGATCGAGCCACCTGCCACGCCAGCCTTCGATGGTCTCCTGCGCCACGCCGTTGGCCTGAACTAGACGTATCCACTTGCCCTCAAACCGCTGGATGCCGGTGATGTGCAGCTCGCGTAGGCGTGAGACCGGCAGCGCTTCCACATAGGCACGGGCATCGACGTCTAGGTCCCGCGCCGCCAGCCGGGCGTGGGAGAGGTCGAGCAGCAGGCCACAACCCGTCGTCTCGACAACCTCGGTCAGCACCTCGGGCATGACGGCAGGCCGCAGGTGCATCCCGAAGTATTCAAAGATGTTCTCGCCAACGACGCGATCCGGGCCGAAGCGTGCGACGAGCGCGCCCATATCGCGGATCAGGGCGTCAGTGATCACCGTCACCTGTCTAGCCCATGGCGCCGCGGCCAACGCCGGGTGGTCGTCCGGCTGTGGGCCCATATGCGCACTCATCCACGGCGTCCCGGTGCTCGCCATCATCGTCTCGAAGGCGTCCCAGTCGGGCGCTTCACCCGTCTCCGTGTTGACCGGTGTTCCGGTGCCCATCCCGGCCCGTAGTGGGAAATGGATGTAGACGGGGCCGGCGCCGTCGATCTTCTTGATGAGGTCGGGCCAAGCCGGTGCCTTGTAGAGATCCAGCTTGACCTCGCCGTGGGCGACCAGATCGGCGAGCGCGGTAGAGTAGTTGACCGCCAGTCTCATTGTCGGGGCGCCTAGAAGCGGTCGATGACCGTGACGCCGGTGATGGCGAAGGTCGTCATCGAGGTCAGCGCCGCCATGCTCTCTTCCAGCGTAACACGATCGCCGATCATCTTGCGGGGCTGCAGCTTGCCGCTCATGATCATGTCAAGCATGCCCGGGTAGGCGTGGGCCTGCATCCCGTGGCTGCCCAGGATCTCCAGCTCCTTTGCGATGACGAGGTTCATCGGGATGAGGGCGTCCTTGTAATCGGCGACCATGAGACCGACCTGGACGTGACGCCCGCGCTTGCGCAATCCCAGGACGGAGTTGCGACAGGTCTCGGCGCTGCCCAGGGCATCCATCGAGACGTGTGCGCCGCCACCGGTCAGATCGCGGATGGCTGCGACGACATCGGGCACCTCCCGCGCATTGAGCACGTGGGTGGCGCCGAGGGCCTTGGCGAGGTCCAGTGCTTCAGGCTTGATGTCCACGCCGATGACCTGTGCGCCCATCGCTTCGGCGATCATCACCGCGGAGAGGCCCACGCCGCCGCACCCGTGCACGACGACCCAGTCGCCCGGCTGCGTCCGGCCCTGCACTACGACCGCGCGGAACGACGTGATGAATCGGCAGCCGAGGCTGGCAGCGGTGACGAAATCCAGGGCCTCCGGGAGCGCCACCAGATTCACGTCAGCGTGCGGGATCGCCACGTATGGGGCAAAGGAACCCCAGGCGGTGAAGCCCGGCTGGAAGTAGTTGTCGCAGATGTGCTGGTTGCCGCTGAGGCACTGGGGACAGCGACCACAGCCCACGGCAAAGGGCACCGTGACACGGTCGCCCACCTGCCAGCGGGTGACCTCGGGGCCCGCAGCCTCCACAACGCCGGCTAGCTCGTGGCCCGGCACGTGGGGTAGGTGGATGTCCGAATCATGACCCATCCACCCGTGCCAGTCGCTGCGGCAGATGCCGGTAGCCTTTACGCCGATCACGACGCCATCGGCGGTCGGGGTGGGGTCGGGCACCGTCTGGATGGCCAGCGGTGCCTGAAACGCTTCGTAGACAGCAGCTCTCATCGAGAAAGACTCCTCGCTATGGTTGTTGGTTGACCGCGCTCTATCATACCCCTTATGCAGATTTCTGCCCCGAGGGGCGCATGTCTTCACGAGACGCGTGTGCCATGAGCGTCGTTGCC
>JAFGNI010000196.1 GCA_016927095.1 Anaerolineae bacterium
AAGGTGTCCAGGGCACGGCCGTCACGGAAGAAGACCGCGGCCTGCGATTCGCGGACGATGAGCTGGCTCCCAATGCGGAAGTCACCTGACCCGCGCTCGGGGAAGCGATGGACCATCTCATCTCGTCCCTCGTCCATATACTCAATGATATCGAAGACTCTCGCCATCTTGGTTACCTCCGTTTGGTCTCTAGAGTGAGGTGGGTTCTGATCTATTCCTGGAGCGATCCACCGATTATTGTGCCGTGCCCCTCAGAACATCCTGCCGTTCGTCAAAGGTTGCGTTGGCCTCACGGCCCAGGTCACGGATGATGAGGATGAGAGAGCGGGTATCCTCTCCCTCAACGCCTTCGCGTGCGCGTCCAATCGCACCCTCCAGCCGATCTGCGTAGCTCAGCAGGGATGCGTCGAACTCGTAGACGCGATCGAGATCGTCCTCCTTGATGCGCACGGCATCAAAGAGCCCCGCATACCCGTAGCTGGCGGTGCGGAGCCGATCGATGAAGGTCTGCAGCTGCGTCGCGGCGCTCCCCACCTCGTCGAGCAGTTCGATCTTGCCGGCTGAGATCAGGTCGGTCTGTAGTGTATCGAGCTGGGTCTTGACCGTACGCAACCGGTTCGCGATGTGCTCACGGAGCAGCTTGTCGGCCTCGCGGCGCTGTTCTTTCTCCTTGTACCCCTTGTAGCCCGGGATCTTGGCAACTAACTTCTCCAGACCGGACATCTCGTCCTTGACGTTGTCGAGCAGACTCATCTTATCCCTCCTGCTTCACGTTGTTGTGGATCTTGTGCTATCACTGTCCGTCAGCAGTTGCCCAGCCTTGCCAGCCAGGCTTGGGGCAGCGCGCAGTTCGTTCCCTCTACGGGAGAGCGGCACGTGCGACGCTCTTCCGCTGCCGACCTTGACCACAGTACGATTGTAGCATGGAACTGCCGCCGTGTGAAGTGAAGTAGCCCTGAGACGGTGCTATACTGTAGAAAGGCTGCTTCCTTATGCCTCTCACGGAGGTGGCGTATGGCCACAAACGACGCGCTACTCAGTCATACGTTGGCAACGGGACAGATGTTGCAGGTTGTGCTTGGGGATCTGACTCTCGAGGAGGTAGACGCGATCGTGAATGCTGCGAACGAGCGCCTGGCTCACGGTGGTGGTGTTGCCGGAGCCATTGTGCGACGCGGCGGCGACGTGATCCAGCGAGAGAGCCGGGCCTGGGTACGGGAGCACGGGCCGGTTGAGACGGGGACAGCCGCCATTACGGGTGGGGGGCGGCTGCGTGCGCGGTATGTCATCCACGCTGTGGGGCCCATATGGCGCGATGGCGGGGATGAACCCGCTCTTCTACGCTCTGCTGTACAGCGCGCGCTGGCTGTGGCAGACGAGCACAATCTTAGATCGGTCTCTATGCCGGCTATCTCGTCGGGCATCTTCGGGTTTCCCAAGCCTCTCGCAGCGAAAGTCATCGTTGGCGCGGTTGTGGACTACTTCACTTCCCACGAGGAGAGTGAGATTGAGGTTGTGCGCTTCTGCAATATCGATGCGGCGACGACTGAACTGTTTCTGGAGGAGCTGCGCGGACGTGTCAGCTGCGAGACCAGACGCGATTGCCCTGGCTATCTGTGAAGATGGCGATCGATCGGGTATAATCGCGGGACTACGGCGAACGCAATAGGAGGCATCATGCGCATTCTCATCACGGGAGGGGCGGGCTTCATTGGATCGCATCTGTGCGACCGTTACCTTGAGGCCGGCCATGAGGTCATCGCTATGGATAACCTCAGGACAGGTAGCACCGACAATATCGCCCATCTCGCCGGGCATCCACGTTTTCAGTTCGTCAAGCACGACGTCACGACCTACATTTACGTGGCAGGGGCTCTGGACATGGTGCTGCACCTAGCCTCGTTGCCCAGCCCGGTGGATTATCTGAACTACCCGATTCAGACACTGAAGGTCGGTGCTCTGGGCACGCACAACTCCCTGGGATTGGCTCTAGCCAAGGGCGCTCGCTTTCTGTTGGCCTCAACATCAGAGGTGTATGGCGATCCCCTGGAGCATCCTCAGGAGGAATCGTATTGGGGCAATGTGAATCCGGTGGGGCCACGGGGTGTCTATGACGAGAGCAAGCGGTTCGCTGAGGCTCTGACGATGGCCTATCATCGCTACCACGGCGTCGATACGCGCATCGTTCGCATTTTCAACACCTACGGCCCGCGGATGCGTGCGGACGATGGTCGCGTCGTGCCGAACTTCATCGGACAGGCGCTGCGGGGCGAACCACTGACCGTCTATGACCATGGCAAACGGACACGCTCCTTTTGCTATGTCGATGACCTCGTGGCGGGCATCATGCGACTTATGGATTCGGACCTCGAGGGGCCGGTGAACATGGGGAATCCCAACGAGATCACCATTGTTGAGTTTGCGAAGCTCGTGATTGAGGTCGCGGGGAGCAGCTCCACGCTCACTTTTATCATTCCTGACGATGAGCGCACGCGTGACGACCCCAAGCGACGTTGTCCGGACATCACTCGGGCGCGCGAGCATCTGGGGTGGAGTCCGGCGGTGGATCTGCGGGAGGGGCTCGAGGCTACCACTGCCTACTTCCGCGAGCGTCTCGGGATCAGCTGATGCCACGCATCCCCACGGTGCTGGTCTATGCGGTGCGGGACGACCAGGTCTTGCTGATGCAGCGGCATAAGGAGCCCAACCTGGGGCTTTGGATCGCGCCAGGGGGCAAGATCGAGCTGCACGAGTCACCGCACGATGCGGCGCGGCGCGAGATGCAGGAGGAGACGGGTCTCGTCGTGGAGGACCTTGTGTGGCGCGGCTTCTGCACGGAGGTCTCGCCTCTCCCGGACTGGCAGTGGATGCTCTTCATCTACGTGGCGCGCACGTTTCACGGGACGCTGCGCCCGGACCTACGGGAGGGCGAACTGGCATGGGTCGAGCAGGACCGGTATCTCCGGGAGCTGCCGATCCCACAGGCAGACAGGATCTTCGCGCCTCGAGTATTAGGGGAAGCATCGGGGATGTTCGAGGCGAAGTTTGTGTATGACGCTGACCTCAAGCTGGTGTCGTGGGTGGCCTACTGATCGCCTATGCTGGCCCAGTCCATGGAGCGTCGCTGTATGGTCACGCACCGGAGCTAGGGTGCTATGGTGATGGTCAACAGCCGGTTGCGTATCCCTAGCGCCCCCCTCGTCCTGGGTGCAGTCGCCATAGGGCTTGGGCTCTTCATCTCTCGGGCGCCGCTGCCGGTCATCGTCCTCGCCCTGGGTGGGCCGGCGCTGATTGCCGTGTCGCTCATGGAGCCACTGGTTGCCGTGGGAGCGGCGCTGTTACTGGGTCCGCTGCGCGCGTGGCTCGAGATCGCCATGCCAGGCATCGCGCCTCACGTCGGACAAGGGGTTCTCCTGTTGGCCTTTGGGTCTTGGCTCGCGTCCGGCATGCTCAGGCGGCGCGTTGTATTTCCTGTGCCAACTGTCTTCTGGCCCCTCGTCGCCTTCCTGGCGATGGGGCTGGTGTCCCTGTGGCAGCCTGTTGACGTGTGGGCGGGTGCGCTCGAGTTCCTCAAGTGGGCGCAGGTGCT
>JAFGNI010000197.1 GCA_016927095.1 Anaerolineae bacterium
CCGATCGACACGCTGGCCTTGTTGGTGTAGACAAAACCCATTCCCGGCAGGCCCAGTGAGACGTCGCCGAGCACGGAGACGGCCAACCCGTGCGCATCATCCGCAAGCCCGAAGCGCGCGTTGATGGTCTCCATGGGCAGCGAGATCACTTTCTTGAACGCGAGCGCCATCTGGGCCGGCTCGAGATCGCGGTTGATCAGCCCCAGCTTCTGGGTCAGGATGTTGTTGACACCCTCGCAGATGATCACAACCGGCGCGTAGATCTCGCCCTGGGGCCGGTCGGTCACGACACCGATCACAGCTCCCGCTTGGTCGTTCTCCTCGCGGATGAAGTCTACGACGGTAGTTTTCGGGATGATGAAGGCGCCCGCGGCCTGGGCCTGCTCGGCCCACCATAGGTCGAAATTAGCCCGGAGCGTGATGAAGGCATCAGGAGGCTCTGAGTTGAGCTCGCCGCCTTGCACGGTCATCCGCGTCAGGCCGTCCTTGGCCAGGAACCAGAAACCCGCCTCGGTGACGGGGCGTTCGAAGGGTGGGCGGCGGCTCATAAAATCGGGCACCAGATCGGCTATTGCGTGCGTGTAGATGGCACCCCCGAAGTAGTTCTTGCCGCCGGGCTTCTGTCCGCGTTCGATCAGGGCAACGTTCAGTCCGCCCCGTGCCATGACCATCGCCGCCGCTGAGCCGGCCAGACCGGCCCCTACCACAATGGCATCGAACTCGATACGTCCGTTGTTCATGCCTGTGCCTCCTTGCGCGCCTTGATCTCCTTGATCATCGCGGGAATAACCTCATAGAGGTCTCCGACGATGCCCACATCAGCAACCTCGAAGATCGGTGCGTTGGCATCGTTGTTGATGGCGATGATGAAGTCCGAGTTCTGCATTCCCACTTTGTGCTGGAGGGCACCGGAGATCCCGGCTGCAACATAGACTTTGGGCCTGACCGTCTTGCCGCTCTGCCCAACCTGGTGCGCGTAGGCAATCCAGCCTGCGTCGACACAAGGCCGCGACGCGCCCACAACGCCGCCCATCGCGTCGGCAAGCTCCTTGATCAGCGCAAATCCGTCGGGCCCACCAAGGCCTCGACCGCCGGAGACGATGACATCACTGTACTCGATATCGACGCTATCTTCCTTGGCGTGGATGAACTCGAGAATGCAGGCCCGCGCGTTTTCCTCGGTGATGTCGATCGCCTCTTCGACGATCTCGCCACGTGCCTCTGGGTTGAAAACTGGGGCAGGGAACACCCTGGGTCGCACGCTGGACATCTGAGGCCTGTGGCGCCGGCAGACGATTGTGGCCATGATGTTGCCGCCGAAGGCTGGGCGGGTCGCCAGGAGCAGCTTGTGCTGTGCTCCCTTGACCTCTCCCATCTCCAGCTTGGTGCAGTCGGCGGTTAGCCCTGTGCCCAGTGAGGTGGCGATCGCGCCGGCGAGATCTCGACCAAGTGTTGTAGCGCCGATAAGGAAGACCTCCGGCTCGTGCTTCTTGGCGATGGCCTCAATGCTCATGTAGTAGGGGCAGTTGCGGTAATGCTCGAGCACGGGATCGTCGACCAGGTAGACACGGTCGGCACCGTAACCGATTGCCGCCTCGGCGATGGCCCGCACCTCGTG
The DNA here is from genome assembly GCA_016927095.1 of Anaerolineae bacterium. Next base: position 1,619 of record JAFGNI010000197.1, read on the forward strand.
TCCCAACAATACGCCCTCGACAACGACCTCGTCGCCGGCGGCAGCTGCCTCTTCAGCGACCTGCGATGCCAGGTCACGCGCCACGCCGAGGAGCTCCCAGGAGACGGGATGGACCTTGCCTTGCTCCTGCTCCAGGAAGACCCAGAAGCGCCTCGTCTGCTTCGGACGCGTCATCGCGCACCTCCGATCATCGTCTCAAGGACGCCAACCTCTCGAGCCTTCTTGAATGTAAAGGCCAGGGCCGCCTCGACGCCCTCTTCGCGGGCATTGACCTTCTCTCCCGGTTCGGGCAGCGGTGGCGTGCCCATCTGATAAACGATCGTGGGCGATCCGCGGACGCCGATCTGCTCGGTATCAAACGCGATGGGCCCGTCCATCGTCCAGACCTCGGGCTCGTAGCGCAGCGACCGGATCAGATCTGGTAACGGTGCGAAGGGAATCTCCGCGATGTCCTTCTCACACGTCAGCAGCGCCGGCAGCGGCGTCTCGACCACCTCGGTCCAGCGCTCGGTCTTGCGCTCGACGACCACTGTCGCATCGTCAAGATCCACCGCGCGGATGTTTACGGCGTAAGTCACAATCGGCATATCAAGCCGTACCGCGACCCCCGGACCCACCTGGGCAGTGTCGCCATCGATGGCCTGCTTGCCGAAGAAGATCAGGTCCAGCGGGTCCTGTTCATGGATGGCCCGGATGACCTCGGCGAGCACGTACGACGTGGCCAACGTGTCGGCCCCCGCGAACTTGCGGTCGGAGACCAGGATCCCCCGATCTGCACCCAGCTCGATCGCCTCACGGATGGTGGTGATGAAGGAATTGGGGCCCATCGAGACCACCGTGACCCGCCCGTTCAGCTTGCGCTTCCATTCCACGGCAGAGGCAAGCGCGTGTGCGTCATAGGGGTTCATAATGGCCGGGACGCCTTCACGCACGAGGTTCCCGGTGACGGGGTCGATGCGGATGTTGGTGGTATCGGGCACCTGTTTTATCGCGACAAGTGCATGGAACAAACTACACCTCCTCAACTCAGAGATCGCTGCCGATCAGTGGCAGCCTGACTGGCCCAACGCAACAGTGTATCCACAACGCCTCAAAGGGCGAGGTGTTGCGGGCTCAGAGATAGTCTAGGCTCTTGGCCTGCGCCGTCAATGTCTCGCGGAAACTCGGATGTGCGATGGCGATAAGGGCTTCCGCGCGCTGCCGGATGCTCTTGCCATAGAGATCGACTGCCCCGTACTCGGTCACGATCCAGTGTACGTGATTGCGGGAGGTGACCACACCCGCGCCCTGCTTGAGCATGGGCACGATCCGGCTCATCGTGTCGTCCTTGGCGGTGCTGGGGAGCGCGATGATCGGCACGCCGCCCTCACTGCGCGACGCGCCGTAGATGAAGTCCATCTGCCCGCCGACGCCACTGTAAAGCTTGGGCCCAATGCTGTCGGCACAGACCTGGCCCGTTAGATCCACCTCGATTGCCCCGTTGATGGCGACCTGCCGATAGTTCAGGCCGATGACACATGGATCGTTGACGTACTCGGTGGGATGCAACTCCACGAGGTTGTTGTGATCCAACCAAGGGTACAGGTCGCGCGATCCAAGGATAAACCCGGCGACGATCTTCCCGGAGTGGAGCGTCTTCTTGGCGCCGGTGATCACTCCCCTCTTGACGAGGTGCACGACGCCGTCGGAGAAGAGCTCGGTATGGATGCCGAGGTCCTTTCGGTCCTCCAGATGGGGCAGAACGGAGTCGGGCAGCGCCCCGATCCCCATCTGGAGCGTTGCGCCATCGGGGATCAACTCAGCGACCCGTTTGGCGATCTGCTCCACCACGAGATCGTGGGGATCGGCGGCCATCCGGTACTCATCGAGCGGCGCATC
>JAFGNI010000772.1 GCA_016927095.1 Anaerolineae bacterium
CTCCAGCGGTGGCACGTCATCCACCGCGTCGGGCAAACCGCCGGGCGGACCTCCTTCCGCGGGAGGAACAACGACCTCCTGCGGCGGGTCAGAAGGCTCCGGCGGCGATGCGCGCTCTTCGTCCGGCACAGCGACTTCGGCGGGAGCGGCAGGCGTCTCCGGCGCATTGCCCCCATCCCGTGGTATCTCGATCTCGGGCGCATCCGTCGGCAAATCGAACGGCAGAGCAGTGTCTGGATCACCGGCCAACACCCACACATCCAGAGCCTCACGAATGGCGTCTTGGTCTTCCTCGGCAGCCTCTTCCAACAACACCTTCAGCATCGTGACGTGATCGAGCCGGGCCGTGCCCCACAGTTCAATCACCACGCTCCTCTGCGGCTCCTCCACTTCCTGCAGGAGCTCGGCAAGGGCCGCCATCTCAGTCTCATAGGCATGCAAGACAAGGGGCACGTGGCGGCGGTCGCCTGCCTCGATCTCGCCCTGCGCCTCTGCCAACCTTTCGCCGGCAAGCGTCAGGCGCAGCCTAGCCGCCGCTTCCGCGTCCGGCGCTAGCAGCAGCGGCAGATGATCGGCCTTGACGTGCAATGGGTAGAGCCAATCCCCGGGTCCGGCGGATGCAGCAGCATGGAGGATGCCGTGGGTGAGCCCCACGACGATAGCCAGCACCACCAACGCGCTGATGAGGGTCCCGACCCGCAAGGAGACGACGGGCAGACGCAGCTGCCATAGACCGCGTGGTGCGAGGTGGCCAAGCCACCGCTGCACCGGCGCCTTACGATCCGGCAACCGGGCGATCAGCTGCCGCGATGCCTCTTCGAGGAATGCGCGCCGTGGCGCCACCGCGCTCAGGGCAGTGAGGGCATGCGCCAGCGAGACCAGCTCGGCGAGCTCGTCGCTGTGGTCGGGATGCTGCGCCAGTCGCGCTTGTGTCGCCGCCTCGCCGTTCGGAAGCGCCGCCAGACACTCCGCCAGCGCATGCTCTATCCGCTCAACGCGTGTCGGTTGGCTCATCGTCGATGTCCATAATCTCACGTAGCTTCTTCAAAGCTCGGTACTGCAGAATCCGTGTCTGTCCCTCAGTCCGCCCCATCACCTCGGCACACTCCGCGTGGCTGAACTGGTTGATGAACCGCAGGATAATGACGTGCTGGTAATCCGAGCTCAGCTGCCGGATCGCCCCGGTCAATCGCCGGACCTGGCTGTTGGCCTCCACCGCCTCCCTGACCAAGTCTCCCTCGGTCTGGAGCCCATCCGGCAGTGGGACCGGCTTCTTCTTGCGATAGTGATCGATGACCCGATTCCTCGCCACCCGGTAGAGCCAGTTGCGGAAGCTCCGGATGCTAGCATTCTTGCGGGCCAGCCTCGGCAGGTGCTCCCAGGTCTTCAGAAAGGCCTCGGCGGTGATATCCTCCGCCTCGCGCTCGTCGCTAACCCGGAAGTAGACGTAGCGGTAGATCTCCCCAAGATAGCGTTCGTAGAGCTCCCCAAAGGCCTCCCTATCGCCCTCGATCGCAAGCTGCAGAAGACGTTGGTCAGCGCGATGCGGCTTTTTCATGGACATCAATCTACCTATATGACGGATGAGTGCGCAGAACGTTACACATCGGCGCAGGTGAGGTGGAGAACCGGGAGTAGACACGTAGGCGCGTGGGCGCAACCGCAGATCCGAGGGCCCCCCTGGATAGCGCCGCGCGCCGTGTGAACACCTAGCGCCGGCGCTTTCGCGCGCCTCGTGCGCACGCTTGCGTAGTTGCTGCCCATAGCTAGCATACTACAGAAAGCCGCAAACGACAGGGCTACAGGACAGTCAGATACCCGAGAACCCGGATGTCGAACTGCAGATGGTGTGCGCTGGATGCTGATGGTTGAAGGCTGACCGCTGATAGCTGCCTGCCGCTGGTCAGCCGCCATTACGCGTTGGCGCGTGAGACGCAATAGGGAGGGCATGCTATGAAGAAGCAGGACGCGGGCAGACCCCAGCAGGATGAAGTGGGGCAAAGCTGGGGGATCGCCGCCTTCCTCTGGGATGGTCCGAAGACATTGGCCGAGATTGCTGAGCGCTTCAGGAGCTATCCCCGTTTGCTGGGGGCCTACAGAATCACCGACCGCATGGAACGCCGCCACGGGCGCATGGACGCGCGCCTCAAGGCCAAGATGGCGGAGCTGGCGGCCCTAGGCTGGGTCGTGCACGAGGACGACCGCTACGCGCTGACGCCGCTGGGCAGGCAGGAGGCCGAGAAGCCGATCGCCGACATGCGCCGGACGCGCGCGCTGTTGGCCAAGGCGGCCCAGCCCCGGACAGTGTCCGCGGTCGGGTTGGCGGTCCACCTGGGTCTGGCGGCCCTAAAACTGCCGGCAGCGCTCCTCTCGGGCAGCGTCGGCCTGCTCAACGATGCCACCGACACACTCCTCGATGGCCTTTCCAGCGTCCTAGTTTACCTCGGGATCCGCTTCGATCGGGAACGCGCGGTCAATATCGTGCTGGTGCTCCTGATGCTGGGGACTGGGGGCTTCACCTTCTACGAGGCTGTGCGCCGCTTCTTTGTCCCCTTTGAACCGGACGTGGACGCATTCACCTTTGTCGCCACGATCCTTTCCGCGCTGATCTGCGGGGCGCTCTATCTCTACCAGCGGTTCGTCGGGATGCGCAGCGGCAGCATCGCCCTCATCACCCAGTCGGTGGACTCCCGCAACCACGTCATCGTCGCCGCCAGCGTCACCGCCGGGCTGATCGCGGCGCTGCTCCGCTTCCCGCTGCTGGACACCCTGGTGGGACTGGCGGTGGCCGGCTTGATCCTCAAGAGCGCGGTTGAGCTGGCCCTTGAGACGATTCGCGCGCTGGGCGAAGGCGAGGTCGATCTCTCCCGCTACGAGATGGGGCTCGCCGGCTGGTATGACCGGTTCCGCCAAGCGCAGATGGAGGACTGGCTCCTCTATCTGGTGGAGAAGCAAGGGCTTCATGCCCACACGGACTTAGTCGAACGGGCGCGCCAGGCCCTCGACTTCAGCGCTGACCCAATGCTACGGGAACTAGGCGTTGGCCAGACGTTTCAGACCGGCGAAGGCATCGAGGCCAGCATCGCGGCGCTCATCAAGCGCGGCTGGCTGGCAGGCGACGCCCGGCTGACCGTGACCGACGCCGGGCGCGCCCGCCTCTCCCGCCAACTCCGGGAAGGCACCCGTCGCC
>JAFGNI010000773.1 GCA_016927095.1 Anaerolineae bacterium
AGCACAGCGGGTCCTCAATCGGTGGACTTACCTTCCGCAGCCAGCATCTTCGCGAAGAGCGCCTCGTAGTCTGCAACGGTGCGCTCGGTGGAGAACAAGGCTTGGATCTCCTCGGGCGATCGGAGATAGGCCTGGCGGTTGTCCAGAACCTTCAGAATGGCCTCGGCCAGTCCCTCAGCGTCGCCGATGGGAGCGATCTCCCCCATGCCTGTCTGCAGAACCGGCTGGCGCACGCCTGGCAGATCGCTGGCCACGCTGGGCGTGCCGCAGAGCATAGCCTCCACCTGGACGAGGCCGAAGGACTCGGTCGAGTTTAGGCTGGGCACGGTGATGACATCCAAGTTGGGATAGAAAGCGGCCATTTGCACCGGATCGAGGACCCCGAGGAAGCGCCACTTCCCTTGTTCTTCATAGAGCCGGATGCGCGTCATGAGACGTTCGGCGTAGGCCTCCTCGGCCAGGACATTCTCGTACTGGCCCGCGAACAGGATTCGTGCGTCCGGATAGCGCGCCAAGATCCTGGGGAAAGCCTTCAGCAGCACCTCCACCCCCTTTTCGGTAGCCAAGCGCGCCGCCATGCCAATGACAGGATGTTTATCCCCCGAGTTGTGCATCCGCCTGAAGGCAACGATGCCCGATGCGGGCATCTCCGGCATCTCGACAGGGGGCGGGATCACGTGGCGCTTGTCCTTGAACTTGGTGAGGAAGGGGGAGTGCTCCGCGAAGTCCTCTGTGTAGGCCACGACGCCGTGGCTCAAGCGGCCCGCTAGATCGTTCATCGTCAGCACGACTCTGTTGACGATGCGGTTGAAGAGGCCCGGCGGGAGCTGGAGATCGCAATGGTAGGTGAGCAGGGTAGGTTTATGGAGCAACCGCCCGCGCAGTGCTACCCCCGCCGCATCGAACTGGGGGAGGTGCAGGCTCAGCACATCAGCTTGTCGGACGTATTCCCAAGCCAGGAAGCCGAAGGTGGGCATGATGACGCCCTTGCTTACCCGGAAGAGCACGGGTGCCCGGACGACGTGGACGCCATCGATATGCTCGTGCCGGGGGAGGTGCCGGCTGTAGTGTGAGGTGAGCACGGTCACCTGGTGGCCCCGAGCCGCCAGGCCCTTCGCCAGCCGCTCCGCGTAGATCGTCAGACCGCTGGTGTGGGGGCGGTAGTAGGTGAGGACGATGAGTACGTTCATACGTAGCTCCTCAACAGATCCAGGTGGTCAGCTACCCAATGATAGAGTCGCGCGATGCCAGTAGCCACGTCGACCTTCGGTCGCCATCCTAGATCCTGTGCGGCCTTGCGAATATCGGCGACGAAGATGCGCTGGTCACCAGGTCGCCAATCGCCCCGGTCCACGGGAATAGCGTGGCCGATGAGGGCCTCCAGCCTGGGTCCGAACTCCGCCCAGATAGCCATCTGGTTGCCTGGGCCACCGCCGACGTTGTAGATCTGGCCTGTCGCGGCGTCGATCCGCTGCACGGCAGCGTCGTAAGCATCCAGGAGATCCTCAACATACAGGATGTCCCGCACCTGTTTGCCGTTGCCGTAGATCGTGATCTGGTCGCCGCGAAGAGCGGCAATGACAAACCAGGCTACCCAGCCCTGGTCCTCGACACCGAACTGCCGTGGTCCGTAGATGCAGCTCTGCCGGAAGACGACGGTCTTCATACCATAGATTCGGGCATAGTCCCTGACGTATTGATCCCCAGCTCCCTTGGAACAGCCGTAGGGCGAGTGGAAATCTATGGGATAGCTCTCGGGGATGCCATACACATAGTCCCGGTACGCATAGCGGGTAGCCTGCTCCTCGACGATCAAGCCTTCCATGCTGCCATACACTTTGTTTGTTGAGGCGTAGAGCACGGCGGGACGGCTAGGGGCGTGTCGGGCAGCCTCAAGCACATTGAAGGTGCCCATCATGTTGATCTCGATATCCTCGCGCGGATCCTGGACCGACGTGGTCACGGCAACCTGTCCGGCGAGATGAACGATGACGTCAGCATCGATCGCCACTCTCGCGATCGTGTCAACATCACGGATATCGCCACGGACGAACCGGAACCCGGCGCCAGCAGCACGGGCCGCTGCCACGCGCAGCCATTCGAGATTCGCAGAGGCGCCACGCCGCGAGAGGTTATCAACGACTGTCACCCGCTCGCCACGCTGCAGCAGACGGTGCGCGTAGTTGGAGCCGATGAAGCCGGCGCCTCCGGTGATGAGATAGTGCATCTAGCGTACCTCCAGAGAGGGTCTAGCTCGACAATCACAAGCCGGGCTGCGCGTGGCAACCCGGCCCTGGGCTCGTTAGGGTGGGGTCAGGTCTCGATGTCTTGGCTGCGGCTGATCAGCTTCCTGGGGGACATCCCCCACAGCAGTAACGTGAGGGCCCCAAACACAATCCCGGTGAGATAGGGCAGTGCGTGGACAACCACGGCATAGGCGAATCCCAGATCTCGCGCGATGCTGAAGCCCCAGTAGAGCGCCTCCCGCACCGCGAAGTGGAACGACCCGATGCCTCCCGTTGCCGGGAAGACCATACCAAAGGCGCTAGACCAGACCGCTACAAGGCTCTTCAGGGCAGAGGGGTCGGGAATGAAGGCCCGGCAGGCCCACATTGTGGTGCCGAAGTAGAGGCCGGTGACCCCCCAGAGCGCCAGCGACCAGAGGCCGATAGCCAGCCCATCCGCCGCCGATCGCAGTGCGCTCAATCCCTGCACGATGTTCTGGACCGGCCTCAGCCAGCGATCTACGTTGGCGATGGGCAACCAGTCCAGCACCCGACGGGCAAGGTTCTCGGTCGTGGTTGGGAAGACGGCGATGAGCACGAAGAGCAACAGGATGCCAAAGGCTAGGACGCCGCTCAACGTCAGGACAAGATTGAATGAGAGGAAGTCGTTGAGTTGGCCCGTCGCCAGGTAGACCTGCAGCCCCGGCACGAAGGGAACGGTGGCCAGAAGCACCAGGACGATCAACAGCATATCCAGCACGCGCTCTACGACGACGGTGGAAAGCGCGGCGATGGCGGATATGGGTCCGCGCAGGCTCGCGCCCACGGCGCGGGCAGGATCGCCGGCCCGCAGGGGCAGCACACCGCTGATGAGGTACCCGATCCCGATGAGCCCAAAGGTGTCACGCAGAGAGACGGTGCGTCCCAGCAGAATGCGCCATCGCGCAGCGCGGATCACCAAGGTCACGAGGATAAGGACGAACGTCGCACCTATCCAGAACCAGTTTACCCTTGCCAGCGCTGTCCCGACATCCTCAAAACTGATGCCCCGGAGCGCAATCACGAGGGCTAGGGCGCTGAAGATCAGGGTCAGGACAACTTGGAATGCTCGTTTCTTCACCACGTTATTATACCATACGGGGCATACATTTCATTCCGCTGAGCCCGTGCCCTATGCCCGTGCTGGTCGAGGGGGTGAAAGGGACTAGACTATGCAGCACGCATTGCGCCCGGTCAGGACGCGGTGGCTTGCAGGAGAGGAGAGACGCGATGCTCTTGGCAATGGATATCGGGAACACGAATGTGGTCTTTGGCGTACACGACGGGGAGGTGTGGCGCCACCACTGGCGCGTGCGCACGGTGCGCGACAAGATGGCTGACGAGTATGGGGTGCTGCTGCGGTCATTGCTGAGAGAGGCAGAACTGACCATGGCGGCGTTTGATCGCATTGTCATCGCCAGCGTGGTGCCGCCGCTCACGGGCCGTATGGAGGAGATGCTCTCGGAGCAGACGCCGGTCCCCCCGCTGGTCATCAGCCATAGGGTGGATACCGGGCTCTCGTTTGCCGTGGAGAACCCCCGCGAGGTAGGAGCAGACCTCATTGCCGACGCTGTTGCCGCCTACGCACGGGTCCAAGGTGCCTGCATCGTGGTGGACTTCGGCACCGCGACGACGTTCACGGCGGTCTCCGCCGATGCGGTATTCCTGGGCGTGGCCATTGCCCCCGGGATGAACCTGGCTGCGTCGGCGCTTGCGGGCGGCACCGCCCAACTCCCGCAGGTCCGGCTGTCGCCACCGGACCGTGCTATCGGCACGAACACCGTTCATGCCGTCCAGTCAGGTGTGCTCCTCGGCTACTGCGGACTGGTCGAGGGGATGATCGACCGGTTCGAGGCTGAGATCCTGGGCGAGGCTCGGGTCGTCGCGACGGGCGGGCTGTCCGGTATCATCGCCCCACTGACTCGACGCTTCTCGATCGTGGATGAATGGCTGACGCTGGAAGGCATCCGGCTCATCGGAGAGCGCAACGTCTCGCCGGCCTAGGTCCCGTGTCTCCCGTCCAAGGTTACGGTGGGGCAAGCGGTCGAAGATACCTTCTAGCCTGGGCCTGGCTGCCGCTGCTCCTGACCGTTGTTGTCCGCACCGGCTGGTTGGCTGCCTATCCCGTCGATCCCCTCGGGGCGATCGACCCGGAAGGTTTTCACCTTTTGGCTGTGAACCTCCTGGACGGCAAGGGCTTCGCCATCGGCTGGGAGCCTCCCCTCTGCCCGACGGCAGTACGGACCCCACTCTATCCGCTTTTCGTGGCCGGGATGTACGCGCTGTTGGGGCGCCTGCCCGAGCGTGTCGTGCTGCTCCAGGTTCTGCTGGAGGTCCTGACCACGGCACTCGTGATGGCCTTGGTCAGGGAACTGCAGCTGGGCCGCGGCGCGGCGGTTGCTGAATCCTCTAGGCGCCGGCATCATGGGCATCGGGACTTCCTCCCTGGAGGCGGCATGTTCTTGGCCGGTATGCTCTACGCGGTCAATGGCCTGACACCGCGTTTCACCGGCTATCTCTACGCGGAGACTTTCCTGCTGCCCTTGCTGTCGGGGGCGCTGCTCCTGAGCCTGCGGACCCTGCGGAAACCGGGGACAGAGCGATCTATACCTGCGGGATGGGCCTGGGGGCTGGTTCTGCTCAC
>JAFGNI010000198.1 GCA_016927095.1 Anaerolineae bacterium
AGCACCAGCAGATCTCCCCGAGCCGCATCGACGCCCACGTTGACCCCACCTGCGAAGCCAAGGTTGATGGGTTGCTGCAGCAGCCGTACCTGCGGAAAGTGCTTCCGGATCCGCTCCACTGAGTCATCCTCAGATGCGTTGTCCAAGCAGATCACCTCGAGCAGCTCCCCGCCGGAGTGCTCGTAGACAGCCTTCAGACACGCCTCTATGTCGGCGGACCCATTCCATACGGGGACTATCACGCTCGTCTGCATCCAGGCTCCCTGATGGTCTGGCTCCACTCTCTCGGGTGGGACCAGACAATGTGTACAACGTCAACAGAATCCGGTGACGCGCCAATCATACCACCGGAAGCGCATGAAGCAACCACGCGGCGCTCTCCGACAGGCGACCCGCCGTAAAGGATCTGCCTCGACGCTACGCGGAATCACGAACAGCCCGCACCGAGCGGCTTCTGTGCATCGTCACCCGGTAGCCTAGCTCGGCAAGGCGCACCAGCATCTGAAGTAAGAAGATGATGTAGACCAATATCCCGTCCGGCCACCCGGGTCGCCGTGATAGATCGACGGTTTGAGAAGCTTCAACGTCCCATCGTGACCCAGGACGGCCCGCACACGGTCGAGCACCTCAGTCTGATGGTACGGCACCGTGAAGATGTGATGTCCCATCGGTATGAGGACCCTCAGGACCTGCGCGTGGGCACATTAGGGGCCCGGAACGTGTTCCCATACATCGGACGAGAGTACCAGGTCCAGGGAATCACACTCGAATGACAGCCGCTAGACATCCTCGTGACGGACGCCTCCAATGATCTGTCCGGGCTCGACCTCCGGTCCGAGGTATTCTGAAGCCTGGCAGTGTGACCGCGTGCTTCCGAGAGGTCGGCGATGCAGACTGCCGCGCGTCTCCGTATTCAGGACTGCCAGTCGGTTGTCGCCGAGTGAGGCGTAGCGCCGATCAAGTCGAAACCCACGATGCACGACGACAGCAACCTGACGCTGCCGATTGAAGGAGCCATACCTGACGCACAACCCGCTCTCGCGCAAGTTGCTTGCCCAGTGCGAGAAGAGAGTGCATTGCTGGCCCACGGGGCAGTAGCCAACTATCTTGCCGACCCCTATCGCCAGTGATTCCCAGGCAGTCACGGGGCGCTCGGGCATCGGATACGTCCACGACCTGTGATTCATCGGCATCGGCCTCCCAATGTGGTCGTGCGCACAATGATAGCGGCAGATACGCGCAATGTCACAGACCAGAACCTACGGTGGGTTAGTGCCGTTCAGCGCACAGCTATGTAAGCGCGAGCGGTACTGCTGTGCAGCAGTACCGCTCGCGCTTCATACTTCGACCAGGCGGCCGATCCCAGGCGAGCGCCGCAGAGCCACCGACGCGCTCGGGCAACGCTATCGAGTCACCAGAGGTACAAACGTGAAGAAATGGGTAGGGAAGGCTACCGCCGCATTCGATGTCTCGATAACCTGCCCGTTCGCATCCACAACAGCCAAGGTCGCGGTGTAGTGGGCAAACTCCGTCAAGTTGGTCAGCAGCAGCGAGGTCTGGTCCAGGCCAACGTCGATCGAGGAACCACATGCCACTTGCTGCGGCGAGGCTGCGCCAGCTTCGCACGTCAAGTACAGACGATAGCGCTTGATATCAGAGGCAGTAGTCAGTTCTCCACTGACGGCCCAGCTGGACAGGAGCGTCGTCGCATCCAACGGTCGAAGGTAAAGATCCACAGGCGACAGGTATTCATCGGCGCCGAGATCGGCTGTTCCACTGCGCACATCCCCATCGATATCGTTGAACACGGTCAGGGATGTGACGAGATCGCGAGCAACGGAGCCCCGGAGGATATGGTAATCATAGTTTGGGGCGCCGGGAGAGCGGTATCCAACTGGATCCGTAGTTGCGATCGCGGTCGACAACCCAGAAAAGGTACCCGGTGCGCCTGCCAGGTTCAGGCTATGGTTGTCGTTGATAGTGTTGTTAGCGTAGAGGAGCCTGGCCACGCTGACCGTTGTACCAGCTTGTGCATGAAGGGCCGCTGTGTTGACAAGACCCGTGTGATCGGATATGACACTGTCGACAAGGCCGAGTGTCGTAGGTTGCGTGTGGTTCACCAAGATGACGCCCTGGCCAAGCAAGCTTTGCTGAACTCGGTTGTGCGCCACAGTGGAGTGTACCACACGCGCGGATACACCCAAGAACCACAGCCCTCCCCCACCTCCACCCACGAGCTGACCCGTCCCGACATATGCTTCGTTGTCGGCGATGATGCAGTTCACAACTTCTGCGGTGCGCCGGGTCGACGTAACCGCCGAGTTCGTGATTCCTCCTCCCGATACGGCACCGCCGTATACAGCGCCGTCTCCACCGCGCGCCAGGTTCGCGATCACCTGAGCCCGGAAGACTGCCACATTCGCGTTCATGGAAGCGAGACCGCCACCCCATGCCTGTCCAGCAAGAGTAGTGGCATTTCGTCCCGTACCCCCAAGCGCCTGGTTTGCCTTTAGCACAGCATCAGCGAGCTTTAGGTCCGAGTCCTCGACGAACACGCCCCCGCCAAACGCCCCTCCCGCCTCGCCTAGAGGTGCATTTCCGCCTCGTGCCACGTTACCCGACGCTGTGAGGCTGCGCAAGGTCACGCTGCTACCGCCGTGGAACGCCGCCGCTGCGCCGTGGGCATCGGCCCGGTTGCCATCCGCTACGCCACCGCCTGTTGCTGTGCTTCCAGCAGTTGCTTTGTTGCCCAGGAACGTAAGGTCCGCGCCCTCAAGCTGGATGCCGTAGGTGAACAGAGCGCCGCCGATACCGTGGCCGCCGCGCACCGCACCATCCCCTCCCAGCGCCTGGTTGCCATCGAACCTGACACGAGACATTCGTGCCACAACGCCTCCCCAAGTGGTATTGACAGCCACAGCACCACCGGCTCCAGCCCCACCAGCGCTAGTCGTCGTGCCTCCGCGCGAGACGTTGTTAACAAAGACCATGTCTTCGAGCACAACCGACGCGTGCTCCGAGAGTAGCCCACCGCCAAATGCGTAGGTGTCATCCGTCGTGCCTGAAGAGGCGCCCATCGCCAAGCCATTCCTGACAGTGAAGCCCGCCAGGTAGAGAGACGCCGCAGGTGCCGTAGAATACGTCCGCTGAAGACGGATACCGCGCCTCACACCCTGACCATCAATGATCGTAGGGTTCGC
>JAFGNI010000774.1 GCA_016927095.1 Anaerolineae bacterium
CAGGCGCCTGGATGGTCGTACGTCGGTGTGTTTGGCAGCAGGCCGGGGCGGTGCCCCGCGAAAGGCAAGGCACGATGGGTGAACTGCAGCGGGACTTCGTAACGTTTGAGGCAAGTGGGCGCGCCCATCCGCCGGACTGGGCGATCAAGCAGCGCTATCTTATCGACCAGATGAACGCGGCGGCGACGACATTCGTCGAGCGCTATACCCGACCCGACGGTACCTTGATCTGGACCGACACCTGGCCCGGCATGGATGGCTCTGACGACGGCTACGAGAGCTTCATGTCCTTTGGGCTTTTCTATCTACTCGGCGGCGGGGAGCACGTACACGCCCTGGCTCGGCGGGAGTGGAATGCGGTTACGTGGCAATTCACCGAGTACGGTCAGGTACGGCGCGAGTTCGACGCTTACTACGACTGGATGCACCACGGCGAGAGCTCGACCTATATCTACTACCTTGGGATGGCGAATCCCTATCACCACGTGGATCGCACGCGCGCGCTGCGCTTTGCAGCGATGTACACGGGCGACGATCCCGACGCACCCAACTGGGATCCGGATCTCAAGATGATCCGCTCTCCTATCAATGGCAGCCGGGGCCCGCGATTCGAGATGTCGGCTGACGACTGGGTGACGCATCGTCCCGTGCTGGCCAACTATCTGACACCCTACGAGGACGTCCCGGGGTTCGATATCACCGATCCTTTCACCAAGCTCGATTGGAATGATGACAAGGTCTTTGGCAAGATCCTCAAGCTGATGAACGAGCGGATGGTCCCGGGTGATGTGCCCCTGAATCTGAACGCGACGAGCCTGGTCACCAACGCGTATCTCTACACCGGTGATGAGCGCTACAAGACGTGGGTGCTGGACTACCTAAGCGCCTGGCGCGAACGCACCGAGCGGAACGGCGGGACTATGCCCGACAACATAGGTCCGTCGGGTAGGATCGGCGAGCGGATGGGGGGGCATTGGTGGGGAGGTTACTACGGCTGGCGCTGGCCCCACGGTGCGTGGATCATCCTTGAGTCGACGCTGATCGCGGGGCAGAATGCGATGTTGCTCACGGGGGACCCCTCATGGCTTGATCTACACCGCTCGCAAGGCGATCTACTCTGGTCCCTGCGTAAGGAGGAGGCGGGCATCACCAAGGTGCCCTTCCGGCACGGTCGCGACGGGTGGTTCGATTGGCGCACGATGGAGCCGCGTCATCACGCGCACCTCTACTTCATGAGCCGAGATCCCGCTGACTGGGCGCGCATCGAGGAGCGCTATCCCAATCGCGAGGCATGGTACACGCAACCGCCGCACTTCGGTAAGGCGGGCCACTTCTGGCCCGAACGTTGGTTTGGGTATATGCTCGGCGAGAACCTGGATTTCCCGGCACAGGCGCTGGCGGACACCAGCCTATGCATGCAGCAGCGGCTCGACAAGATCGACCGTGATGACTGGACGCAGTTGGAGCAGTGGGATGTGCACCACTGGCAGGATCTGAACCCGGTGGTCCCGGAGGGCCTGGTTCAGATGGCGATGGGGACGCCGGCGGCGATCTACCACGGGGGTCTGCTTCACGCCAGCGTGCGCTACTTTCGCCCTGAAGGGACCGGTGGCCCGGATGGCGGGCGCCCCGGTTTGCCGGAGGACGTTGCCGCACTGGTAGGTGAGTTCACGGCGGAGGGGCTGACGCTGACGCTGGTGAATACGAGCGCTTTGCAGTCGCGCGAAGTTCTGGTGCAGGCCGGCGGGTATGGGGAGCATCGGTTTGTTGATGTGCAGGATACGGAGACGGACGATCCGGCCAAGCCTGTGAACGGCAGGATCCTGCGGGTGAAGCTGGGGCCGTGGTCGCAGGCGCGGCTAAGGATAAAGATGGACCGGTACGTGAACCGGCCGACGTACGATTTCCCCTGGTGCGAATAGGCGACCTAGCAAGGGCGCCCAGAAACTTGATTTCGAGGTGGTGACAGATGACGGAACCGTTGTACGCGAGTATGGACCTTGGGGGCACGAAAGTTGCGTGTGCCTATGGCACCGCGCAGGGTGAGGTAGTGCTCGAGCGGACGATCCCGACCGCATCGCACGAGGGGCCGTTGGCGGTGCTGGCGCGTATCGCCGATCTCGTGAATGACATGGCGGTGGCGGTGGGGGCGGCGCCGGCGGCTGCGGGGATGGGCGTTCCGGGCCTTGCGGACCTGGGACAGGGGATGACACGGTTCCTGCCCAACCTGCCCACGCAATGGCGCGATGTGCCGGTGCGTGACGTGCTGGCGCCGCGGATCGGCTGTCCGGTCTATCTGCTGAATGACGTGCGGATGGCGACGCTGGGCGAGCTAACCTTTGGCCACGGACGAGGCGCCCCCCGCACAATGGTATTCCTGGCGCTGGGTACTGGCATTGGCGGCGGGATCGCCATCGAGGGCAAGCTCCGCCTGGGACCGTTGGGCGCTGCGGGAGAGCTGGGCCATCAGACAGTGGTGCCCGACGGGCCGCTGTGCGGCTGTGGGAACCGCGGGTGCGTCGAGACGCTGGCGAGCGGCCCGGCGATCAGCGCGCAAGGGGTCTGGCTGATGGCCAGCGGCCGTGCACCCGAGCTGCACCGGCTGGTCGAGGGTGACGCGGGGCGGGTCACGCCACGCGAGATGGCTGCGGCGGCTGCGGCGGGCGATGATGCGGTCCGTGATGCGCTCGTCCGCGCAGCGGACTATCTGGGCATTAGCATTGCCAACCTGGTCGTGGCGCTGCACCCCGATCTGGTAGTGCTGGGCGGCGGCGTAGCCCAGATCGGCGATCTGCTCTTCGATACGGTGCGGGCGACCGTCAAGCGCCGGGTGCGGATGTTCCCTGTAGATGGTGTTGCAATTGTGCCGTCGCAGCTGGGTACGCGCGCTGGGATGCTGGGCGGGCTGGCGCTGGCGGCGATGGGTGGCGTGGTGTAGTCATGATGTCTTAGCCGCGCGGCGCGTTGGCGGGGAAGCCCAGAGCTACCGTGGCTTGGCTTGCCGCTCTGCGTGAGGCCCGTGATCTTAGGAAAGTAGACGGCCCCCGGAGTGATCCGGGGGCCGCTTCTTGGTGCCCCAGAGAGGACTTGAACCTCCACGTCCAAAAGGACACAGGTCCTCAACCTGCCGCGTATGCCGATTCCGCCACTGGGGCTCCA
>JAFGNI010000199.1 GCA_016927095.1 Anaerolineae bacterium
GCGCCTAAGGAGTCTGAATACGGCCTCGGAAAAGGGAAAGATCGATTCGTAAGTTCCAGCGAACTGCGTGTAAAATGACATAGGCTGAACTCTAGCGCAGATCAGCTCAGACGCAAGACGCCCACCGGGGGTCGTTGACTCGCAGGCCGAGTGGCAGGGCATCGCTTGGACACTCATCGGGAGGATGGCATGTTCCAGAAAGTGACGGCGGACGGCTACCGGGAGTTGCTTCCCGGCATTCAGATGCAGGCCCGAGTCCACGGGGATAGGACGCTGCTGGTACAATTTCATCTTGATGGCGGAAGCCAGATCCCGTTACATACCCATCCCCACGAGCAGACGGGCTACCTTTTGAGCGGGCACGTCGTCTTCTTGACGGATCTGGGCGAGGTCGATGCAGCGGCAGGTGATAGCTGGTGCTTCCTGGGCAATGAACGCCACGGCGTTCGTGTCCTCGAGGACTCCGTCATCATCGAGGTTTTCTCGCCTGTGCGTCTGGAGTACCTATCAGGGCAGTAGGCCTCAGTATCGGCATAGTGACGCTGGCGACCGAGCACGGGGCCGCGGAAACGCAGGTAGTTGGGAATCGTCCCCTTCGTGGGGCTCGCGTTCAGATAGAGCCGGCACTATGGCAAGTGTTTGATGACGTTAGCCATCCGGTGTAGACTGGGGATGCCGAGTAGCGCTGGGCCGTAACCAGCCACTGTCGCAGACCAAACACAAGGAGACAACAGATGAACGTATGGCAGTCAAGAATGACGGGAATCGTAGACGGTCATGTGCATATGGGATCAATCACATCTGAGGATCTGATCCTGGACATCCGCGGCGCCATCGGGGTCGATAGGATGGCGCTGGTGTCGATCCAGGATCCTGCGAAGGGATCCGGCCTGCCGCAGTCACTGTATATGAAGGCTCGTCACCCGAACACCTTCTACGTCTTCGCGGGCCTGAACCATGGTGAGAAGCTCTCCGATGGGCGTGTGAGGACCCCCAGTCTGGTTTCACAGCTGGATAGCTTCGTCGCGATGGGCTGTGATGGCATCAAGATGATCGAGGGCAAGCCGACGTCCCGGCAGGTCATGAACATTCCGGTCACCGATCCCTACTTCGCAGACTACTGGACGCGGGTTGAGGAGCTCGACGTGCCGATTGTCTGGCATGTCAACGATCCCGAGGAGTTCTGGAATCCCGAGCAGTTGCCCGCCTGGGCCAGAAAGCAGGGCTGGGGTTACGGCCCCAATGACGTCAAGAAGGAGCAGCTCTACGCCGAGGTGGACGAGGTGCTCGCCAGCCATCCGAAGCTACGCATCGTGTTCGCCCACTTCTACTTTCTATCCGCCGACCTGGACCGCGCCGCGCGCTTCTTCGATGCGCATCCCTCGGTGCATTTCGACCTCACGCCCGGTGTCGAGATGCTCTTCAACATGTCGCGCAATCCTGACGCCACCCGGGAGTTCTTCCACAAGTACGCCAATCGCATCGTCTTCGGAACGGATATCGCCAGCCGCAACACAGTTGCCGAATCCGTCTTCCGCGCTGGCATCGTCTATCGCTGGCTCGAGTCTGAAGACGCCTTCCGCGTGCCTGAAGGCGCGGATTTCCTGCTGGGTCAGCCTGACGATGGCATCATCCGGGGGCTTGGGCTTCCGGATGACGTGCTGGCAAGGATCTACCACGACAACTTTGCGCGGCTAGCGGGAGAGCGGCCTCGTTCGCTGGATATTGGTCGGGCAGTCGCCGAGTGCACCCGCATCGGGGCAATCGCACAGGGGATGTCGAACACACCGGCCGAGGACACTGAGGCGATCCTCGTCGCGCGGCAGCTAGAGGCACTGGCATAGCCGGTCGCCTGCGTGCCTGCGGCGCCCGGACTGTGAACTACCTGGAGGACCCTACCGATGGCTTTTGCACCCGAGTTACAGCCTGTCATCGATGAATTGTTACCGCTGTGCAAAGCGCTCGGCGAGGGCGCCTATGCCGTCTCCATTGGTGGATCCTATGGCAAGGGTACCTATGACCGTACCTCAGACCTCGACTTCCGCCTTTTCTGCGAACGCCGGATTGCACCACCTGAGGCGTACCGGCAGGCACACGCGCAGCTTCAGGTTGCGATCGACCGCTGGGCTGACAGAGGGATCACGATCGACGGTTGCTGGGTGCGCACCATCAGCGAGATCGATGCCCAGGTCGACGCCTGGTGTAACGGCACAGTCGGGCCTGTCGATCTCGTGTGGGCCATCTGGGGGTACCATGTCCTGACCGATGTCTTCAATCAGATGGTCATTGATGATCCCGATGGCATACTCGCGGGGTGGCACTCTCGACTCGAGACCTACCCGCCCAAGCTAAAGCGAGCGATCCTGGATAAGCACCTCAAGTCCATCCGCTACTGGCGGCAAGACTACCACTACCGGCACAAGGTAGAGCGTGGTGACGTGGTGTTTTTGGCATCACTGACAGCCAGGCTCGTTCACGACCTCATTCAGATTCTTTTCGCCCTCAACGAGGCCTACTACGCCGGCGATGGCAATAACTTGATCTTTGTCGAGCGCTTCGACCATGTGCCCGAGCGCTTCGCCGAAAGGGTTCACGCTGCGCTTTATCCCGCCAGTGGGGATGATGCACTCGAGGACCAGTACAGGCAAGTGTGTAGTCTGATCGACGAGACACTAACGCTGGTCGACGGCCTGGGACAAGCGTGATCGAGCTCCGTGGCAGGAAGGTCGTCCTACGTACACTGGAACGCGCGCACTGTCGTGAGCTCTGGGATGCCTACGAGCCCGCCGAGCCGCTCCCGACCGAACCGCTTAATCCCGGCCTGTCCAGCGAGGGTGCCGACCGCTGGTTCGAGGAAATGCAGGCGCGTCAGGGTCGCGAGCATGTCTATCTCGGCATCTTTAGCCTGGATGGACGCCTTCTGGGCGACATCCAGCTCGCCGACATCAACTGGCGCGACCGCGTGGCAAGCTTGGGCGTCGGGATCACCCGCCAGGCCGACCGAGGCAAGGGCCACGCAGCCGATGCGGTCCGATCCATTTTGGGCTACGGCTTCGAGCACCTCAACCTCGCCCGGATCGAGGCACGCACCGCAGCATACAACCTTGCAGCCCAACGGCTGCTCGAGGCTTGTGGATTCCAGCGCGAGGGCGTACGCCGCCTCGCCGTGTTTCGCGGTGGGCGCCGGTGGGACGAAATCACCTACGGCCTTCTTGCCCCGGAGCTCGCCGAGCGTGGGTGCGTAGATCACCGTTGAGCTCACTGAGATGTTTCCTGCGTCGCTCGAAAAGCACGCCGCAATCCCGATCGCCCAGGGGTTGAAGGCATCCGGCACGCGCGACTCGAGCGC
>JAFGNI010000775.1 GCA_016927095.1 Anaerolineae bacterium
ATGGCCGATCTAACTGTCCGCCATCGTCCGATCCGGCTGTCCGCGATGCCCCGATCCAGGTGTCCGCCATCCGCCGAAATCCGCATCCAAGCCCCCGACACTGCGGACACGTTTTGGACAGAGATCCGGGCTCCGATGGACGTGAAGTAGATCCTGTTTTCGGTCAGTCTGGCATCTCGAGGGGATGAGCCATGGGCGCGGCGCCCTGGCATACCCGGTGCACACGCGGGTGCCACCATGTCTACCGCGAACACCGGTCTGGTTGTACGTCGCCCCCGGCTTCTCGAGCGAAGCGCGGAGGTCACCCTCACGATTCTCCTGGTCGCCTGTGGCTCGAGTGACGGTGGCACAGCGGACACCCGCGAGGCGGGCGGAGTGAATGGCTCCGCCGGCACCGGCGCGACCTCTGGAATGAGCGCAGCTGACGACGGAGGCGCGAACGCCGGGGCGAGAGAGAGTGCTGAGAAGGGCGGCGCAAACGCGGTGTCTCGTGCCGGGTCAGACGGTGTCGCTGAAGTCACCGTGGTGTCTGAGCCCGGCGCGGCAGGAGCCACGCCAGTCTCCACCGCTCCAGAGGCCGGATCGGGAGGAGCGACGACGCTTTCGACGGTTCAGGGTGGCGCGACGGGTGTCATAGAGGACGCTGTTCCAGTCGCGTCTCGAACCATCGGTCGCGAGGGTGGGCGTTTGGAGGTGGCGGACGGGCCGCTCGCCGGGCTCGCCGTTGACGTGCCGGAAGGATCCGTGACGGACCCCACCGAGTTCTCGGTCGGCTTCGGCACGGATCCGGACGCGCTACCCGGAGGTACGTCGTTTCCCGTTGGAGCGGCCGTGACCCTCGAGCCCCACGGCGTTCGCTTTGCACAGCCGGTCACCGTGACGTTGCCGCTCGACTTCTCCAAGGCCGGTGACCCAGACGACCCGGTCTTGGTGCTCAAGCAAGACGGCGATCGCGAGGAAGTCTATTTCCCCCCGGCTGTCGAACAGCCCGAACCCGGACTGGTTGCGATTCGCATCAGCGACTTCTCGACGCTACAGCCGGTCCAGCGACCGCTGGACGACATGCTCGCCTCGGTTCTCGATCTGGCAACTTGCGCCGGGATAGCGAGTCTGGAGGTTCTCGGCTGGAGACCTGACGCGTACTTCTTCCAAGGAGGATCCGTCAACCTCACGTCGGGAGTTCAGGCGGTGGGTGGCGTCGATATGGTTTTCGATCTTCTTCATCTTCAGTTTGGAACCTACTGGTACGTTGGCCTAGGCTTTTACACGAATCTGGCCGCAGCCGGCGCTTCTGTCTACTACGGATGGGGGATGGGACCGCGCGACAACATACACGACGCGTGGACCGGCAGTTTGCTCTCCGCATCGGCCGACGCCGACGTGGGCGCCTTCCTCAGCGGGTATCTCGGCGCGGCAGTCGGCATCACTGGCTTCACCTCGTGCCGAGACGTGCAGGGCGACCGGTACGAAGACAACCAGTCCTGCGATCCCGGCGAGCTACAGGCCCCTTGGATTGACGCCGTGTTCGGTGTTGCTGCCTACGGCTCGGTCAGTCTTCACCTGATACCGGAGCCCGTCTTCGGAGGCTTGAATGGGGGGGCCACTGCGGGATGGTGGACGAGCTTCAGGGAAGGCAACAACGCGATCTCGCGGTACCTTGGTAGGTGGGGCATCGCGCATGAGGTCGTTTGGGTCCCCACCGATCCGCCGACTCAGCCCGACACAGCCACATATATCCAATTCAAGGCACCCAATGGCGGGAGACTCGAAGCAAGCATCGAGATGGCCAAGGCGATGCTGGTGATGTCGATCCCGTTCACGCCGCAGCTTGCCGCGATCGCCATCGTGAACCAGATGGCCAGAGACGCAGGGTGCAACGACACCTTGGAGTGTCTTCGGCACTACTGCAGCTCGACGAACGGCACTGGTGGCGCGGGCACGGGCGGAGCGGGGGGTTCCGGCGCAAGCTCGCCGATGTCGACCGGCGGAGCCCTGCCTATGGCGACCGGAGGCCTGCCTGCTGTGACGACAGGCGGTGCGCCTGCCATATCGACCGGCGGAGCCCCGCCCATGTCGACCGGAGGTCTGCCTGCTGTGACGACGGGCGGCGCGCCTCCCATGTCGACGGGCGGCAGCACGAGCGTGGGCTGCGACTACGGCAGCACGGGGAACCACGGCGACGTATGCACGGAGGCTGCCGAGACCTGGCGCTGCGTCTACAGTAGTGTGGAGGCCGTAAACGTCTCGCAGGTCTGCCGCGACGGCATCTGGCAGACCTACCACCGCAGTCCGTCTGACTGCGAAGCGTGCTGCGGGAGCTACTCGGATGCGTGCCAGGCGGGACCAGGCGACAATCCAGATGTAGGAGACTGCGGCTACGGCACCACCGGTAACCACGGCGACGTGTGCACGGAGGCGGCCGAGACCTGGCGCTGCGTCTACAGCAGCGTGCAGGGTGTGAACGTCTCGCAGGTCTGCCGCGACGGCATCTGGCAGACCTACCACCGATACCCATCCGACTGCAAAGCGTGTTGCGGCAGCTACAGCGACGCCTGCGCGCAGTAGAGCAGCCCGGGGGAAGCTAGTGCCGCGTTTCGATTGAGTTGCGGGGGCTTGAGCGCCGCCCCCACAGGGCAGCGCTCACGGCGACGCTTGCGTGCAGTAGGCTGTGCTCGCCAGCCAGCAAAGGCCTGCCTCCGCGCCGACGGCTTCGGAAGGCTGCGGCGCGGCAATGGGGGACGAAGGGCGAGGGCACGTCAGTGCGCTACCGTTCGTCAGCCCGACCTCTCGCCGAAGACCGCGTGGTAGACGACACCGCCCAAGACCCCGCCGATGATCGGGGC
>JAFGNI010000200.1 GCA_016927095.1 Anaerolineae bacterium
AACCACGCGGGATCCTCCAGCACCACCTTGCCGAAGAGGTCGGGATAGGTCGCGGCTGCATAGCCGGCGGTTGCCCCGCCCATGGAGTGCCCCATGATGACAGGCTTATCTAAGGCCAACGCCCGGACCAGAGCAGCCAGATCCGCCGCCTGATCCGCAGTCGAATAGCCCTCGTCTGGTGCATCGGACTGCCCATGTCCGCGTGCATCGACCATGATCACGTCGAAGTCCTTCTCCAGGGCCCGGGCCACCGGGGTCCAGCAGAGGCCGTTGTCGCTGTAGCCGTGGCAGAGCACCAGGGGCGGCTTGGTGCCGTTGCCGGTGCGCCAATAGTGGAGCCGGATCCCGTTGGCCTCGACGTAGGCATCGGGCCAAGTCGTCATATCGCCCAGATTCAGCATGCTGACGAAGGGCGCGTCCTCGACCGCGAGGGGGAGATCGACGCGACCGCGCCGGCGGCTGGACTCGTAGGTCGCGAAGATTAGCTCGGTGGTCTGCAGCGCACGCCGTGCCGCCAACTCAGGCGCCCGACCGGTCTTCACCGCGTCGATCAAGTCAAGGATCGCCGCCGCATGCAGATGAGAGCCGTGGAGCCCGTCGGGCTCTAGCGGGACGGTCTCCCAGGCGCCGCTGGTCTCCTCGTTGCGGATCCGCAGTTGGGGACCGTCCTTCACCGCAACCTCGATTGTGCCCTTGGAGCCGATCAGGCGATTGCCGCAAGCAGTACTCCTGAGGCCTTCACCTGCTGTGAACAGGTCGCCCCCGCCGGTCACCATCAGGCCGGCGACGCCGTTGGTGAACTTATAGTAGGCGAGACCCTGTCCCTCAATCATTGCACCGAAGATGGTGCGACCGCCTCGGGGCTCGATCTGCCCAATCACCCATTCCACAGGTGTGTCGTCGTTGTAGAAGAAGAGCATGTCGAACCAATGCGTGCCCCAGTCGTAGAGATTGTCCGTGTAGGCCTCCAAACGTTCCAGCTCCCCGATAGCGCCCGTTTTGAGAAGCGCCTTGGCCTTGCGGAAGGGCTCGCCGAAGCGGCGCATGTGATTGAAGGAGAGGATGACGTTGTGGGCCTCGCAGACCTCCACCATCTTCTTGGCGTCGCCGTAGTTGAGGGCCATCGGCTTCTCACAATGGATGCCCTTGACGCCAGCCTGGGCCGCCTTGATGGTCATCTCCGCGTGGAGATGGGGCCAGACTGTGACGCTCACGAGATCGAGATCCTCCTTCTCCAACATCTCATCAGCGCTCAGATAACTGCGGGGGACGTTGTGCTCCTCGCAGAACTTCTCAGCCGCGAAGGGGTTGATGTCGGCGATGGCGACGATCTCCGCATCTGGCGACCTTTCATAGCCCAGGGCGTGGGAATGCGCCATGCCCGCGCCCGTCGCGCCCGGAAAGTGCCGGCGCAGACCCGTGCCGATGATGCCAGCTTTGAGGATAGTCATACCTGTGTCTCCTTGGGAATGGTGGATAGAGATTAGCAGTCAGCGATCAGCAGTCAGGGCAAGGAAGTAAGGAGAAGGAAGAAAGGAGTAGACTCCGGTTGAGACCACTGGCAGTGCCTCCTTACTCCTTACTTCTTACTTCCTTACTTCTTTCTTCTTTCTCCTTACTCCTGCCCTTCAGATCCTCTCCCGCGCCTCGATCCTGTCCTCATCTAGGACCAGGCCTAGACCGGGGAGGTCGGGAAGCTTGATGGCGCCGTTCTCCGGTTCGTAGACGGGCTTGTGGAAGAACTGCTTGCGCGCCTGGTGGCGAAAGAGGTACTCGACGTAGGGCACGGTGCTGGGGGATTGTGCACCCGCGACGTGAAGCGCAGCCAAGAGCGAATGACCGTGGGCGATGACGGGCGTCTCATAGGCCGAGGCAAGGGCACAGATCTT
The DNA here is from genome assembly GCA_016927095.1 of Anaerolineae bacterium. The sequence goes on from JAFGNI010000200.1 coordinate 1,890, forward strand.
GACCAACTCCGTGATGCCACCCGTCCAATCGGGATCGGTCTGCACAACATCGATGGCACCTGCTGCCAGCAGCTCTTTCACCTGCCAGCGTGTGTAGACGTGCTCGCCGGTCGCAATAGGGACGGTGGACGCTGCCTTGAGCGCCTGGAAGGCCCCCACCCGCTCTGGATGTAGGGGCTCTTCCAGCCACGTGAGGTTGTAGGGCTCGAAGGCCTTCACCATCTCTGAGGCGTAACGCAGGTCCCACCCCATGTAGGCATCGAACATCAGGGGATAGAAGGGACCAAGCGCGTCACGGAGCGCCCGCACCAAAGCAAGGTTCCGCTCCTTGCCCTCCATACCATCGCCAGGGCCATAGCGGAAGAACCACTTCTGCGCCTTGAAGCCCCGGGCCTGGAAGTCCAGCGCCGTCTCCACAGCCGCCTTGGGCTCGATGGCATAGCCCAGCATACTGGCGTAGGCATCCACCGCAGGACGTGTCGGGCCACCCAAGAGGCGGTAGACCGGCTTGTCCCAAGCTTTGCCCTTCAGGTCCCAGAGTGCACAATCGACGACGCTCAATCCGGTCATGAAGATACCCGAGCGTCCGTGGCGATTCAGACGGAGCATCTGGTCGTAGAGCAGCTCCGTCGCCAGCGGATCCCGCCCCATCAGATGGGGTACCAGGAATCGCCGGATGATGTCGGCCTGATATCCATCGATAGGCCCGAAGAGCCCGGGGATGCCGGCATCCGTCTGGATCTCAACATAGATCTCCGTCACCGGCTGCGGACCCTCAGGCCCCTTGGCCCAGGTCCGCGCAGCAAACTCAGGATAGATGTCAATCGACTGCGACTGCCGGTTGCCCGGCGGGAAGTCCGGGCCTTCATAGGTGCCCGATAGCCGCCATAGAACAACGTCGGTGATCTTCATATGTGCTCCTTGGTAGGTCTACGTTTAAACGTTTAAACGTTCAAACGTTCGAACGTTCGAACGTTTCCTCCATATCCAGCATATAGATCTTGCGTGGACCCTCGTGGATGGTGTCGATGGTGAGAAAGCGACCGTCCGCGGACCACCGAGGGTGCAAGTCGCAGCGGACATCGCCACGGGCGCCGGGTGTCTGATGGCGGAAGTGGCCCAGTTCGGTGATCTGCCCGGAAGCCGCATCCACGAGCGCCAGGCGCTGGACGCCGCCGGCGTCAGGGTAAGTGTCTGCCGCCATCCAGCGCCCGTCAGGGGAGAAATTGAGATGGCCCGCAGGTCCCATCCCACGGGAGATGCGGTGGGCCTGGAAGGGATGATGCGTCTCGTCAAAGACAACGTATTCGTGACCACGATCGCCCCAGTCGGCATCGACCAGAATCTCGCCGGGCGTACGGCCCCAGATCTGATGCGAGATGGCGCCGTTGCGCCAGTAGATGTCGGAGAGACTGCAGCGCAAGTCGCTCCCCGGCTCGACGTCGGGACCGACCGCCATCGTGTATATGTAGGTCCGCCAAGGGCGGGCCGGCTGCATCTCTGGTGCGTAGCGGAAGAGGACCATCACGCGGCTGCCATCGCTGTTGAAAATCGCGTGGTTGAGCCACATATAGACCCCCTCCAGGTCATAGGGCCAGGGATGGTGGGCGATCAGCTCGCGGTAGCTGGCGATGAGACGGGTCGCGCCCGAGTACATATCGACAAGGAAGAGGCCGTCCCCTTCGAGGTCCGGCGCCGGGTCCGAGGCCGGCAGCGGGGCCAATGCATAGGCATAGCCGCGCCGGGGGATACGCCCGAAGTTCAGCGAGACGCCCCAACGCCCATCAGGGGAGAGCGCGTAGATGGGCACCTCGTAGTCACCGGCGGCGCCATGGTCCAGATCATAGATCCGTGCGATCGGTCGCCAACCGTCAGCGGTCTCCACAAAGTCATTGTAGATGAACGTGCGGGGTCGGTGCTTCAGCCAAAGGGACATCGCGCCCTGTTGGTGGCACCACGCCAAGGTCTCCGCCACCTTGTGAAAAGTCC
>JAFGNI010000201.1 GCA_016927095.1 Anaerolineae bacterium
GGTCGTGTGCCCCGGTTCCACGTGGGTGGAGGCCGGCACATCCAGTTGAGTTCGGGAATGCCTCGCCCCTACGGATCGGTCTGCCGTTATGTCCAGGACTGATGCGCGGGCATGGGCAATATGTGGTGTGCCCGCTGACAGCCTGGTTATTGCCCCACAGGTGAAACACACCCAGCGCGACAGCGATCGACTATGGCCTCATCCCGTGCCCGCGTGAGTACACGAGGTCATCCTCTGTCTAGGTCGTGCCGGATTTGCTCAAAGACCTGATCGAACATCGCCAACGTCAGCCGTCCGGTCTGCGTGTTCTGCCGGCTCGGGTGGTACGACGCGACAATTGTCGGGCCGGTGTCCACTGACAGCGTAAGGTCGTGGGAGAACTTGGCCTTGGGTGCAGGCCTGCCGGTGTCTGCCAGGAAGCGCAGATAGCCCTTGAGGGCGACCTGACCGAGGGCCAAGACGACCTCGAGGTTGCGGAGCAGGGCGATCTCGCGCGCCAGGAACGAGCGGCAGTTGTCCAACTCCTGGGCGGTGGGGCGGTTCTGCGGCGGTACGCAGCGTCCCACCGCGGTGATGAAGACGTCGTCCAGCTGCAGCCCGTCGCCGCGGTACTCGCTGGTCGGCTGGTTGGCGAAGCCTGTACGGTAGAGCGCGCCAAAGAGCGTCTCGCCGGAGCTGTCCCCGGTGAACATGCGCCCGGTCCGGTTGCTTCCGTGCGCACCCGGCGCGAGGCCGAGGATGAGCAGGCGTGCGCTTCGATCACCGAAGCCCGGAACCGGCTTGCCCCAATACACCCAATCCTCGTAGGCGCGGCGCTTGGTCGCCGCGACCTCCTCCCGCCACGCGACCAAGCGGGGACACCGCCGGCATGTGATGATGTCCCCCTCTAGCCGGTCCCAGTTGTCATCCTCGGGGATCGTGATCTCAGCCATAAGCTCCTGTCATGCCGATTCCCTGTGCCGAGCACCAAGGAAGGCCTGCGCACGGTCGTAGTCCTTGAACGCGCGCTCTCTCTTGCGAAAGGTGGGGGTGTGGGCGTTACGGCGCCCGTTGACCACCTGTGTGCCCAACTCCCGGTGTAATATCTCATGGTAGACGACGAACTCAATCACATAAGCCGGTACATCTCTGGCATCCAGGCTCATACTGACCAACACGGTGTCCTGCAGCTGATCATAGTGCCCTAGCTTTCGACGGGTCGGGCGACGGCTCCAGACTAGCCGGGGACGATCGACCTTGCCCCCGAAGTAGGCCATGTTGACGCGGTCGAAGGCCGCGTCCAGATCGTGGTGTTGTCCCCGTGCGCTACCTGCCAGCGGTTGGGTCTCGGCTTGTAGAGCTGCCTGCACACCGGTGAAGGCGTCGGTAAGGCTGTGGCCCCTAACAGCCTCCTGTTTCGCCGGGTCGCCGTCCACGTTCAGGGCCAGGGCCATCAGGTTCTCCAAGACCGGGCTCGGCGCCATGATGAAGCCCTCGTTGATCAGGACCTGGCGCGATGCACTTCTCGCTTTCGTGCGATAGAGGGCCGATGTCGCGTAGATCTGGACCTCAAGCTTAGTTCCCGAGAAGCCGTGTCGCCGGCCTGCCTGGTACAGCAACGACAATGTCTCGAGGTGGCGCGTCAGGTGTGTGGGGTCACTGAGGAAACTGAGCCACTGGTAACCCCGCTCTGACCGCACCGGCAGCGCTGCAGGCACGCCGCCTGCATCCTCGCACAGCCCGGCAATCGCTTGGACCTCTGTCTGTAGCGCGCAGGCAAGGTCCTGGACGGTCGGATCATCGGGGGCGTAGGGTCCCGGCTGTTTGAAAACGAAACTGGAGAGACGGCGGTGGTACCGGTCGCAGGTGGCGATGATCCCGGCTACGCGGATGCTTCCCCGCGGCAGGATGGGCTTCGTCTGAGGCTTGGGGAGTGCGGAGAGATCCAGATTCTTGAGGTAGGTGTAGGCTCGCTCTGAGGGTCTGGGCAAAGCCATCGGCGTCGTGCCGTGCGCCCGGCAGATGTTTTCCACCGTGCGCACGGCATTCCGAACTGTCTCACGGAACGCGGCGGCGTCCTCCTCTGGGATGCCGTTGCGCAGCTGGTCACGCACGTCATTCATCAGGCTGACCAGGCCACGAATCCGCAGCGTTGCTCGCTTTCCCTCCATAGGCCGAGTTTAGCACAACCGGCCTATGTCACAAAACAAGCTCGCCAGTTGGGTTTGCTTACGCTTAGGGTATGATCCGGCAGTCTCTGCCGGGAAAAGTGCGTGCCCGCTGTCATTCACTGGCGGCATACCTCAGGTGGCTCCTGTCGCATGCCTAAGATAGTCGAGCACTCGGGTGGTGGATTCCTCCAGCGTTCTCTCTGTATCGACGACAAGGTGATGCGGCACCTGCAACGGCTCGGCGCACCGCCTGACGCGGCAGTAGAGCGCTGCATCGCGGTTCTGGGCCGGGTGGCGCTGTTCTCTTTGGTCGCGGCGCAGCCGGGCCAGGGCGGTTGCCTCGTCACAGGTGCACTCGATGAAGTGAAGGTCTGTCGGGATCGCTTTGGCAGCCTCAGCTATGCTCGTGACCTGGTCATGGTGGGAGAAAGTGCGACCGTCCAGGAAAACGATGGTATCCGGCTGTCGTCGTAGCAGGAAGGTCGCAACCTGCAGCAAGATGTCCACGCACAGATCATCCTGCTCGCGGCTGTACTCTATCGTCTCCGGCGGAAAGAGCGTGGCGCGCACGGTGTCCTTATTGAGGACAACGGCCGCCCTGTTGCCCTGTTGCAGTGCTGCGACGACTGCGCGTGCTACCGTGCTCTTGCCCGTGCCGGGCAGCCCCGCCATTGCCACCAGCATCGTTGTGTTCAGAGCCAGCCCAGGTCCTGGGCCGCGGCGAGCTGGGTCAGCAGCCCGTTTGCGTCGCATATCGGCAAGGCGCGAGCGACTTTGTCCAGCCGCCCGCGCCGCAGCTGGGCGAGGACCTCCTCTTCGAGCGTCAGAACGGTGACGGGAACGCCGTCCACGTCGCGGGTGTCCCGGGTAGTAGACAGGGAAGGCACCCAGCGACCGCGCCTGCGGCGCTCGAAGTCCGCCATCACCTCGACCGCAACGTCATCTATCTCAAAACGCCCGAAGTAGGAGCGGATCTCGTCGCTCTCCCGCCACGCGACGGGCACCACGGTTCGCTCCGCGAAGCGCGTCTGGAAGAGATCGGCGCTCGCCCGGCTCATCTCTAGGTCCAGGTCGTGTACCGCCACGTCGACGCCGTGGAGCGCCAGTGCTGCGCTACCTACGACCCGGTAGTCAATGCCCGCAGCATCTAGAGCCTGCGCCACGCGTCGGAGGACGGTCCGCCACCTAGGCTTTCTGCAGACCACCAGCAGGTGCTCTACACCGCCGTGGATAGAGGGATCATGGGCGATGCGGTAGTTGACGTCGACCCAATGCTCCCATGCCTTCCCATGCAGGGCGTTCACCTTTTCCTCACGGAGGCTGCAGACGCCCTCAACGCCAAGGACCGCCGTTACCTCCAGGCCGGCTCGCCTGCAAAGAGGGGCCACCTCGGCAGGGTGGGCGAAGTAGGCGACGAAGCCGACTTCGCCGTCCTCGCGGGGCGGCTGAACGCCTGTCGTCTCAATGCGGTCGAAGGCGTCCCACTGGCTGATGGCTTCCTCCGGATAGCTCGCAGCCGCATCGATGTGGCCTGCGTAGCGTGCGATGAAGGCGGCGAAGACCGGCCCATTGGGTCTGACCACCCGTCGTGCTTCCGCCAGGGCCTGCTGCCGGTCGCCGGCGTCGAGGAGGTGATAGAGGGGGCCCATCAGCAGCACAGCGTCGAAGGCGGCGTCGTCAAAGCAACTCAGGTCGATGGCGGTACCTTCCTTGTAGCCAGCCAACGTCACGCCAGTTTCCGCAGCTTTCTCACGCGCCATCCCTAACAGCTCAGGCGATAGATCGAATAGGGTGACACTATAGCCCTGTTGGGCCAGAGCAATGGCGTACCGCCCCGGACCACCGCCACAGTCCAGTACCTGGGCTGGCGCAGGCGGCAGGTGCTCAGCCAGGGCGCGCCAGGTGACGGCAAACTCCGTCCTGTGACGCTCTAGCCGTTGCCATTCGTAGCTCGGGTTGCTACGGTACAGCGCCTGGACTGCCGAAGTGGCTGCCTCGCGTTCGGTAGGCGCCCTACGACCAGGTGTCATACTTGACGATATCCTCTAGCGCCTTGCGGCGCTTGATACCCGGACGATCGTCGGGAACACCTAACGGCGTGAAGATAATGGGCTCCACATCCGGCGGCAACGCCAGGACCTCGCTCGCCGCCTCGGGATCGAAGGCTGCGATCCAGCAGGTTCCGAGGCCCAACGCTGTGGCCGCAAGCACGATGTGGTCCATCACGATGGCAGCGTCAACATCCAGGTAGCTCTTGCCATCATAGCGTCGTACCCAACCTTCAGCCTCGACGCCGCAGACGCAGAGCACCAGCGGCGCCTCGACGAACCAGTTACGCTCGTAGATACGGCCAAGTTCGGCCTCTCGTCCCGCGGTTTTGATCACCATCACACGGAAAGGCTGCCGGTTGGCAGCAGTCGGCGCCCATCGGGCAGCTTCCAGGATCTGGTCGAGCTGCGATGCTTCCACCGGATCGGGCTTATAGGCTCGCACACTGCGCCGGGTCTTGATCAAATCGAAGAACTCCATCACGCTACCTCCTCACTGGCTTACAGAACACTCACACGCTCTCGCGATTGCCGGGATGAAGAAGATTGAGCGGGTATGAAGGGGCTGGATCGCGCGAACAGGCCTATACCTGCTCCGTCCGCTCTTCGTACGTATTCTGGGGAGACCCCCTGAAATGTCAACCGTCCGGTGCTTGACGAAACAAGCCTAAGTCCTACAATGCCTGGGTACGTGGCGGGAACCAACTTGGAGTGTGACAATGACAACGGCTGAGTTCGTTTTGGAGCGGGAGTGGGAGTCCAATCGCGAGAGTGCCGCGAAATGGGTCTTCTCGCACGCCTTCAGGCACAAGCTGGCGATACTGGGCATGCTGCTGGGCGCTCTGGGGAATGCCCTACTGGCTTCGGCACAGCCGCTGCTGACCGGGCAAGCCTTCGACGCGATCGTGCAGGCCACGCCTGACCTCGGTGCGCTGGGAAGGGCTGCGCTGCTTGTAGGTGTGACGCAGATCGTGCGTGGCCTGCTGCTGCAGCTGCTGCGCAACCTCTCAGCCGAGACGCTGGGACAACGAATTGAGCGCGATATCCGGGACGAGCTCTATATCGCTCTCATCGGCAAGAGCATGGCCTTCCACGACGCCTATCCCACCGGCGATTTGATGGCTCGGGCTACGAACGATGTACGTGAGATCAACTTCATGTTCAACCCCGGCCTCAACCTGGTCATCGGCTCGGCAAACTTCGTGATCATGCCGCTCTTTGTGGCGCCGTCCATCCATCCGCAATTGATAGTTGCCCCGATTGTCTACTTGCTCTTCTACGGCTACGTGATTTTCAGCTACCTCCGGGAGCTGCGACCGGCGAGCGAAGCGGTTCGGCGCAACTTCGGCGAGATGAACACGCGGTTGGCGGAGGCAATCGAGGGCATCGAGACCGTAAAGGGGACGGCCCAGGAGGCCCACGAGATGAGCCGCTTCCGCCGGGCGGTGACGGCGTGGCGCGAGGCCTTTGTGTGGGACCGCGACATCCAGGCGAAGTTCCTCCCGCGGCTGCTGCTGGCGTTTCTGATCGCGGGTGGCACGTTGCACGCGCTACTGCTCTTCCGCGCCGGCGTGCTCCAGGTAGGCGATGTGGTCGCCTATTCTGGCATCTTGATGCTCTTCGGCTTCCCGACATGGACAGGGCAGTTCGCCTATCCGCGCGTCGCATCCGGCTTGGCCAGTGCGCGCCGGCTTCTCGAGCTGATCAAGGCGCGTTCTGAGTTGGGTGAGAACGCAGAGGGTCACGATGCGCTCATCCGCGGCGAGGTCGTCTTCGACGATGTCTCGTTCTGCTACCAGCCGCCGGAGGAGGGCTGCCGGATTGACGAGGAAGCCGTGGCGCTCGAACACATTTCGTTCAGCGTCTCACCGGGAAAGACGGTCGCGATCGTAGGGCAGACCGGCTCGGGCAAGTCAACGCTGGCTAAGCTGATCAACCGGACCTATGACGTCGATGAGGGACGGATTCTGGTGGATGGTGTCGATGTGCGCGACTGGAGCCTCGCGGCGCTCCGTCGACAGATCTCCATCATTGAGCAAGATGTCTTCCTCTTCTCCCGGACCGTCGCCGAGAACATCGCCTTCGGCTACCAGGAGGCCACGCAGGAGCAGATCGAGGCGGCGGCGAAGGCGGCCCAGGCGCACGACTTCATTCTGGATTTCGCCGATGGCTACGAGACAGTTGTTGGCGAGCGCGGCACAACGCTGTCCGGTGGGCAGCGCCAGCGCATCGCGCTCGCCCGGGCCTTTCTCACTGATCCCGGCATTCTGATCATGGATGATGCCACGAGCGCCATCGACAGCGCGACCGAGGATCGTATCCAGCGCGCCATCGAGCGGGCTGCGGAGAACCGGACGACGTTCTTGATCACGCACCGGCTCTCCCAGATTCGTTGGGCTGACCTGATCGTGGTGATGCGTCAGGGCCGTGTGGATGCCATTGGGTCCCACGAGGAGCTATTGCGGACTTCCAGCGCCTACCGTGACATCTTCGCTCGGTATGACTGACCTGGGTTAGGAGATCTATGGGCTTCTTCTACGGTTTGAGAAAGGAAGAGTACGACCGCGAGTACAGCGATCGCGAGCTCGTGCGGCGCATCTACAACTACTTCAGGCCTCACGCGAAGGAGGTCTTTGTGGTGGCGGTGTTGACCGTGACGACGTCGCTGATCGCGGTGGTGCCGCGCATCGTGACCGCCAGCGGGTTGGACGTGCTCGTCGGCGACCGGTCCAACTTGGTGGTGCTGATGGGCATCATTGGGGCTATCCTCGTCGGTGGTGTTGTCGATTGGGGGGGCAACTGGATCCGAGGGCGACTGCTGGCCCGTGTGACCGGTTCGATGATGCAGACATTGCGCGACGATGCCTTCTCCGCCTCGATGCGCCACGATCTCTCTTTCTTTGATGAGTTCCGCTCCGGTCGGATCATCAGCCGGATCACCTCCGATACGGAGGAGTTCGCCAACGTGGTGCAGCTCGTCACTGACTTCCTGGGCCAAGTGCTTCAGGTGGTCTTCCTCTTCGCCTACATGGCCAGTATCTCGTGGCGCTTGACGTTGATGGTCCTGGGTTTTGTGCCCGTTGTGCTCGTCGTGGCGATGAGCCTCCGACGCCTAGCACGCAAGGTCACGCGGGAAGGTTTTCAGGTGATGGCTGAGGTCAACGCTGCTATCCAGGAGGCGGTGACCGGCATCAGCGTTGCCAAGAACTTCCGTCAGGAAGCTGCCATCTACGACGGGTTTTCCGAGATCAACGAGAAGTCGTATAAGGTCAACCTGCGAAGAGGCTACACCCTTGCGCTGAGCTTCCCAATGCTCAATGCGCTTTCGGGGATCGGTACCGCCGTAGTCATCTACGCCGGCGGACGTATCACAGCGACAACAGCCATCACCGTGGGAAGCTGGTATCTCTTCGTCACCAGTATGGACCGCTTCTGGTTCCCCATCCTCAGTATCTCCGCGTTCTGGAATCAATTTCAGGGCGGCCTCGCTGCCGCTGAACGGGTCTTTGCTCTGATTGACGCCGAGGCCCGTGTTGTGCAGACCGACGACCGGCCTGTGGGGGACCTGCGTGGCGAGATCGACTTCCACGATGTCGACTTCCGCTACTCCGAGCAGGAGCAGGTGCTCGAGGGGTTCAGCGTGCACATCGAGCCAGGCGAGAGCATTGCGCTGGTAGGGCACACCGGCGCTGGCAAGAGCAGTATCGCCAACCTGATTGCCCGTTTCTACGAGTTCCAGGACGGCACCATCACTGTCGATGGTCAGGATATCCGTACCTTTGACCTCACCGCGTACCGCCGGCAGTTGGGCATTGTCTCCCAGATGCCCTTCCTCTTCTCCGGGACCGTCGCGGAGAACATCCGTTACGGGCGCATTGATGTGACCGATGCCGAGATCCTAGAGATCGCCAACGAGATTGGGGACGGTGGTTGGCTTTCCACGTTGCCCAATGGCCTGGAGACCGACGTGGGTGAACGCGGTTCGCAGCTCTCAATGGGCCAGCGTCAGCTCGTCGCGCTCATGCGTGTGTTGGTGCAGCATCCCGCGATATTCATCCTTGACGAGGCGACAGCCAGCATTGATCCCTTCACCGAAGCCCAGATCCAGGCGGCTACCGAGCTTATTCTGTCGCAGAGTACCTCGATCCTGATCGCGCACCGGCTGTCCACCATCCGGGCCGTCGACCGCATTCTGGTGCTGCGCGAGGGGGAGATCATCGAGGAGGGCAGTCACGACGTGCTGATGGCGCAGGGAGGGCACTACGCCGAGCTCTACAACACCTACTTCAGGCACCAGTCTCCAGATTATAGACCGCCCGCACCCGAGGAAGAAGACGAGAGCTATCTGGAGCTCCTACCGCAGTACCGTGTGCGAGCATAGCCGGCGATGAACCGCAACTATACGATCTATACGCTGCTGGGTGTGGGGCTCGCGCTGGTTCTTGCCTTTGGCTTTCAAGAGCGTCTGGAGGTCCATCCCTATGTCACCTGGTTGGGGGGATTCACCTTTGTGACCTGGGCAATCTGGGCCTGGGACAAGCGTGTCGCTGAGGTTTCGGGCTATATGAAGCGCGCGAAGGGCGCGCGGGTGCCCGAGTTCACGCTGAACCTCTTGGTGTTGTTGGGCGGCTTCTTGGGCGGATGGGCCGCGCGTGCCATGTTCCAGCACAAGTCGAACGTCAAGCGCCATCCCACCATTCTCGCGATGCTGATCATCAGCACCCTCTTTCACGCGCTATTCATCGTGCGGCTGATTTACGGCCCGCCGCTGGTGCTCTGGCCCCCGGATAACTGGTTCCGGTTCTGACCGTAGCCAAGGCTATTCATACACGAAGCCACCGGGTGCACCCGGTGGCTTCGTGGCGTGAGGGGAGGCTTAGGCCACGGCTCGCAGCCGCAGCGCGATGTGCGGCTTGCCGGGTAAATCGACCTTGCAGACTCCTGAGTAGGTGCCCGGTAGTTGCTCGATGGTCATCTCCCAGGTGTCAATGACCTCCACAGTGTAGGTCCGCTCTTCCGGAAGGCGCAGGTCCTTGTAGGCGGGCTGGTGGCGGCCCATGTAGATCAGCCGGTAGTTTTCATCTCCGGCTTGCGTCAGGTCCCACGTGCTGTCGACGGGATCGACCGCGGGCCCCGCCTCGGCGATCTCGCGTAGAAAGGCGATCCGCGCCGGGCTCTGACCGTGCAGCACGCCGCCTTTGGACCACCAGAGGATGTCCTCGGGGTGGACGTAGGTCTCACCGTGGCCCACATAGCCGCCCCGCACGAACCCCTCCCAGAAGCGGTGGGTCATCTCCTGCGCGGAGATGTTGCCCCAGTTGTAGGGGATATTGCCCTCATACTGACACTCGTCGACGACAACCGGCTTGCCATACTGCTCCCGCCACTCGTTGACGTGCTCCACGTCCGACCGCTGAATGCTGCAGTGGGTGACCCAGGGCTTGCCGTGGTCGTAGAAGGCCCTGCAGTTGTGAATCGAACGGGGATGCTGGTAGGGGTCGTGGGCTTGCACGATCCTGAAGAACCGGTCCCAGTCCGCCATAGACTTGGCCGCCATCAGGTCGTACTCGTTGGCCATCGACCACCAGACATTCCGGTAGGCTGCTACCCGGGCGATCAGGTAGCGCAGGTAGCGATCGTCGACCTCCGCCGGCATCGTGGCGTAACCCCACTTGTCGTAGGGGTGGAAGAGGATCAGGTCGGCCTCGATGCCGATCTGTAGCAGGTCACCGATGCGGCGTTCTAGGTGCCGGAAGTAGACCGGATTGAAACGCTCGAAATCGAAGCTGCCGTCGGCCTTGCGCTCGAAGGCGTGGTGCTGGGGTTCGTTCCGGTTGAACGCATAGTGCTTGGGAAAGATGCACATCCTCAGCTTGTTGTAAGGCGCTATCTTGAGCGTCGCAAGCGTCTGTTCCTCGAGCGCGTCACCCTGGTGATTCCAGGCGTAGCAGGTGGTGCCGAAGGAGAAGTGCGGCGTGCCGTCCTCATAGATGAAGTGGGTCGTGTCGTGCACGCGCACGGGGCCACGGTTGCCCTCGCCCGCCGCGGTGCAGGTGAAGTGCGACTTGCGACCGTCCAGCACCGGCACGTTTGACGTTGTGGTACCCTCCCACTCTCCCTCTTCATCGGGCATGAAACGGACCCGGTAGATCCCGTCACCATCATAGAATCCATCGACGGCTACCGCTCGGTGCTTGTAGGTGAAAGTCGCGCCGAAGGTTACGTCCAAGAACGGGTTCCCGTTCGCGGGCCCCTCCAGCGCCAGCTCAAAGATCCCCCATCGTTCAGCTGTTGATCGTGTCATGCATATTCTCCTTAGGAACGAACCGCGAATCTCCGCTAATTTACGCGAATTGCCCTAGCCTTCGCGTGGATTCGCGGTCTGCCTTGTGTAGACGCTATGGAGCCTGAATCAGCTTGTTGGTCAGCTTGCCGAAGTCACCGACCTCGATACTGATGATGTCACCGGGCTTCATCCAGACCTTCTCTTTCATCCCGAGGATCACGCCCTCGGGTGTGCCGGTGAGGATCACATCGCCCGATTTGAGCGGGAAGTGCTGGCTAGAGTAGCTCACGATCTGGGCCACGGTAAAGACCATATCCGAGGTGTTGGAGTTCTGGCGAAGCTTGCCGTTCAGCCAGCTCTTGGCCGCCAGCTTCTGGGGGTCGACGACCTCATCCGGCGTGATCAGGTAGGGACCGATGGGGCAGAACTTGTCCAGCGTCTTGCCCAAGAGCCACTGGCTGGTGCGGCGCTGCAGGTCCCGTGCGCTGATGTCGTTGGCGTTTGTGTAGCCCAGGACATAGTCGAGCGCCTTGTGTTCGGGCACGCGATAGGCCGTCTCGCCTATGACGACGGCTAACTCGACCTCATAGTCGTATTCGCTGGCTACATCGGGCAGCGGGATAGGTTCACCGTGGCCTGCCAGCGTGTTGTTGAACTTGGAGAAGAGCACCGGCACCTCGGGCACTGGAGACCCCGACTCCGCAGCGTGGCGGCGGTAGTTCAGACCAACGCAGAGGATCTTCTCCGGGTTGTCGACGGCAGGCCCCAGCTGTAGGGTTGCTTCGTCGAGCAACCACGGTGCGCCCTCGGCTACCGGCAAGGCGTCAGCCAGCAGCGCCGTCAGCTCTGGCAGGTAAGCCAACCCCCGGGAGAAGAACGCGGCTGGCGTCGTTGGTGTCTCGTTGTGGCCGAGCGCCTGTGCTGCAGCGCCCACATCGATGATGCCCAAGCCGGTCTTGATGCCCAGAGCCAGTCCTTTGAGTGATCGGAATGTCAGCAATCGCATATCATCGTCTCCTTTATCTTGGCTTGCCCGCCTTTTGTCGCGCACATGGGCCCGGCCCAGCGAGCCACAGGGCCTGGTGCGCTGTGTGCCTAGAGCGTCTCGGGGCTCAAACGACCGTCGGCCAACGCCGCTCTGAAGGTCTCGATCGTGGCTGCCACGCCGGCTTGAAGGCGCGTGTAAGCAAACGGCCCCAGTAGGGCCTGCAGCCGGCTGTCATCCTGCCCATCCGGGAACGGCAGCGGCGCGATTTCGTGCGTGATCTTCCCGCGCATGGCCGGGACAGCTGCCTCGATGGCCTGGACCACTTCGCGCATGTCCACAACCGATCCCCGGATGTTGTAGACCCCGGCGCCCTCGAAGGGGACGTCGATCGCTTGGACGAAGAGCTTGGCGACGTCCGCGGTGTATTGCAGCCCGCAGCGGCCCCCGTAGGTGATATGATAGGGCAGACCGGCAGCTGCGGCAAGCATCGCCTTGGTGGGCGTTGAGGTCATGCCCTGGTCGCGGCCCGGCCCGTAGATCACGTAGGGTCGCAGTCCGATGCTGCTGACCCCGCTATCCCACCAGAGAATCCGAGCGGTGGCTTCGTTCGCCTGTTTGTAGGCGCCGTAGAGGGTGCGGGGCGCCAAGGGATCACCGGGTAGGATGAGCGGATGGTCGTAGTCTTCCCTCGCGCCATAGGTCGCGACACTGCTGGCATAGACGACACGCCCGAGCCCGGCAGCCCTGGCAGCTTCGAAGACGTTGACCGTGCCGACGACGTTGACCCGGGCGCCGAGGGCTGGATTGGCTTTGCAGGCCGGCACCTGGAGGGCAGCCAGGTGGATGATGTCGGTCACACCCTGATCCTGGACGAGGGCGGTCAGGCGCTCTCCGTCCGTGATGTCGCCTTGGGCAAAAGCCACGGTGTCGAGCTCGTCGGACGTGAGGATCAGTCGCATGCGATGCGGGTCGTCAGCCAGGTCATAGGCTATGACGGGTACGCCCTGCTTCACCAGCGTGGCAACGACCCAGGAGCCGAGGCATCCCAATGCGCCGGTTACCAGAACGCGGTGAGCCATCAGATCACCTCCAGATCGTCGCGATCCGGCAGGACCGGGAAGGGCGCCGCCGGCAATGTCTGGTACCAGTAGGCGACGGAGGCAATGTCGTCCTGCAAGGGCAGGTAGCGTCCACCACTGCGCCAGCCCAGCGCCTGAATGGTGACGCGGAGGTCTTGCTCGAACCGGACCGGATCAGCGATGTGCCACCGGTACATGCCGAAGCGCATCTGGGACTTGTAGAGCCGATCGGGCCGGATGACCTGATGCAGCCCGGCGTAGGGGGTTGTGAATTCCTCGTACTCGTGGGTCACCTGGTTCTCGAAGTCGTAGGAACCGCAGAAGTAGTCCTCCGTGCCGGTGCCGCAGATCGTCGGAAACGCCGTATCGCCATCCATGTAGAACTTGATCTCGCCCTCACCCCACCAGCCGCGATTGTTGACTCCCCAGGCCATATAGGTGCCGACGTAGTGGCCCTTGCCCTGGATACCATCGACGATGGTGTAAACATCCTTGTAGGTTAGGGGATTCGCGCGGCGGAACTGGGCGTGGAAGTAGCCGCAGTCGTCCGGAACGTCGGTCAGCGTGTAGTTGATCTGGTAGTAGAGCACCATCGGCTCCTCAGCGATGTTGGTCACCGTGATGCGGCAGCGTGTGCGGAAGGGCATCTCCCAGTAGCAGTTGAAGGCACTGCCGGGATTGACGCAGAC